>JAFTZZ010000162.1 GCA_017460905.1 Acidaminococcaceae bacterium
CGCAGCACCGCTGCGCCTTCGAGCCACTTCCTTCTCATTCGCAAAAAGCGCTCGGTCATCGCACAAACTCATTTAATCAGCGTTTCCTTAACAGGCAATTGCCTAAGCATATTTTGTAAGATATAAAAAATTCACAAAAAATTCACAACCGGGAGGGGAGAAACCGATTGTTTTTTTTAATTTACATTAATATAAGTAAATTTTGTCACGCTTTTGTCACGGTTCGTTTGCTATAATAATAATGGATGATTGTGATAATAAAGCGCTTTTTTAACGCGAAACGAAGAGTAAAAAGAGTAAAGCATGACCGGTTTTATAAATTTAAGAAAAATGAATTAAAAAGGTGAATGACATGACTGACATATCTGTGAAAAAACGAATCCTGGTCTCCGCAACGTTAACGCTGTTAGTTGTTTTTCCGGTTGAATTGGCCGGATTTCCTGCGCAGGTTTCTGTGCTGGTTCCGGCGGCGTCGGTGGCATGGGCGGCGCCGGTGCCGGGGGCGCTGGGGAATATTGACTCCGGCGCGCAGCTGGAACAGGCAAGGGAATATATGGAACGGCAGGTTGCTGCCCAACGGGTCATGGAAGACGAAAGCAACCGCAAGGCCCGGGTAGAAACGAATTTGCAGAAGCCGGAGGAAAGCGCGCCGCAGGTTATTACGTTTACCCTGAACAAAGTGGAAACGGACAAGTCAGTTATTCTTACAGAAGCAGAACTTAACGCAATTACAGGACCCTATACCGGCAAAACCGTATCCCTGCAGGATCTGTACGGAATAACCGGAGCCATCAACAAACTGTATGCGGACAAAGGCTATATGGTCTGCCGGGCGTACCTGCCGCCCCAGCGTATCCACGAAGGCGCGGTGCGAATCGGGCTGCTGGAAGGCAAAACCGGAAAAGTGACGGTACAGGGGCTGCGCCATACGAGACTGGGGTATCTGACACACCGCGTACCCATTGAGGAGGGAACGGTTGCCAATACGAATGACCTGAACCGGGAGCTGCAGCGTTTTAACGCCACCAACGACATGCAGCTGCGCATTGCGGTGCATGCGGGGGAACAGCCGGGGACTACGGATTATGAGATCATGGCTTACGAGCCAAAGAACAACCACACTGTGACCCTGTATCTGGACAACAACGGCTACGAAAATTCAGGCCGTTTCCGTCAGGGCATCTTTTATACCATGCGCAGCGTTACCGGCCAGCGGGACAGCCTGCGGCTGAACTATCTGCGCAGCAAGGGCACCAATATGCTCGGTACAGGCTATTCCCTGCCGCTGAACAACCGGGGCACGAGGCTGGATATTGACTACAGTGCCAATACGACAAAAATTACCAAGGGAAATCTGAAGGATTTGGGCGTAAAAGGACATGCTTATAACGCGGGCCTTACCCTGCGCCATCCGTTGCTGGTGGATCAGACGCGCCGCTATGAAGCGGGCCTGCAGTATCTGCACAGTCATTCCGTAACGGATTTGGGAACAAACACCGGAACGCGGGTGAACTGGGTGGACGATACACGGAATACCTACATCCCGTATGTTTCCTTCGCGCACTACGGGGACAGCAGCATCTTTTACCACAAGCACAGCTTCCCGATTACCAACTGGAACGGTGCTTATGATAATCGCAACGACTACATAAGCTACCAGCTGGACATGCTGTATAACAAAAAATACAAACACGGCCAGATGCTGGCGGGCAGGCTGAACGCCCAGCTGGCCGGCGACAAGGACCGTTCCTCCGCGGACCGGTTTTATGCCGGGGGTGCGAACAGCGTCCGGGGCTACGAGGAAAGCTTCTACGGAGGCAACCAGGGCGTGACGGCAGGCCTTACCTGGCAGGCGCCTCTGAATAAAAAGCGGACTCTGAATGCGTTTACGTTCTTTGATTACGGCTGGGTGAAAAGCAACGACGCCAACGCTAGCAGCTATTCCCTGTACTCTGCGGGACTGGGGCTGTCAGGCAGCTATAAAGATGTATACGCCAGTCTGACCGTAGGTTTCCCGCTGAAGAAGGAATACGAATTTACAACGGAAAAGGTCAGCAGCGCAAGACTGGACTTTGTCTGCTCGGCTACATTCTGAGAAGGCAGTGGCCGGTCCGGCCCGCAGGACAAATCACTACTGAATGAAACAGGGGAAAGTTTTTCCCTTCATTGCCATAGAATCCATAGAAAGAAGTTGGAGGAAATCTCATGAACAAGGTCTACAAGATTATCTGGAGCCATGCGAGAAACTGCTATGTGGTGGTTTCGGAGATTGCGAAGAACCACGGGAAAAATAATGTACGTACGATAGTGGAAGGCCTGGCTGCCCATACACTGGCGCGGACAGGCCGCTGGGCGCTGCCCTTAGTGACGGCAGGCCTGTTGATGCAGGGCGTTCCGGGCTTTGCCTCTACCATTACGGATAAAAGCGGGAATAACATAGTAAACGGTACGGGTGTACACAACATCTATGCTCAGGAGCTGGTGACGAACAGCAATGTGGACCTTGCGGTGAACCGCTTCCGGGATTACAAGATTACCCAGGGCGATATCGCCAACATGTATTTCCGTCTGAACAAGACCGGGACGGACGCTGCCAACCTGGTGAACCTGGTGAAGAACCGCATCGACGTGCAAGGCACGGTCAATGCCATCAAAGGCAATAAGATTGGCGGCAACCTGTATTTCATCAGCCCCAACGGCATGGCTATAGGCAATACCGGCGTCATCAACGCAGGCAAATTTGTGGCGCTGGCCCCCACATCCTCCTATTTTTCCGGGGACCTTGGCACAGAAGGCATCTGGAACAGCAACGCTAACCTGGCTTATCAGTTCCATAACGATATTGCTAATTTCGGCAAACGGGATGAAGAGGGAACGTTTAAGGAACTGAAAGACCTGCAAATGAATCCGGACGCCAATATTGAAATTGCCGGCCGGATCAATGCCCGCAGCGGCATCGTGCTGGGCGCCAGCAAGATTGTTCTTCA
>JAFTZZ010000163.1 GCA_017460905.1 Acidaminococcaceae bacterium
AAGGGGGATTTGACGAGCAGAGCCAATTCATCTCTTCCATCTTTCACATCACCATCATAGCACTTTCACCGTTGTTTTGCAAGAGCTCAACCGCCCTCCATCACCATCCTCAGCTTTTCCAGCGCCCGCTTGGCCACCTTCTGGAAACGCTTTTCGGCCGTCTGATACACCTTGACCGGCGCCACCGCCTCGCTGTCCGTCCGTTTGGCCACCACCCCGCAGATTGCGCCGGCCCGCAGCCCGTGCACACTGCAAAGGGTCAGCAGGGTCGCCGCTTCCATTTCAAAATTCGTGCAGCCCAGGGCCTGCCATTCCTGCAGCGTACCCTGCAGCCGCCGCACCACATAGCCCTTAAAGCTGTCGTAGCGCTCCTGCCCGGGCCAGAAGCTGTCCGTCGTCACCGTAATGCCCAGCCCAAAAGGCACCTTCAGTTCCTTCGCCGCATCCCGCAGGGCAACGGTCACATCCAGATCCGCCACCGCCGGATATTCCACCGGGGCATAGGCCTTGCTGGCGCCGTCCATGCGCACGGCAGCCTTGCTGATGACCACATCGCCCAGGTTCAGGTCCTCCTGCAGGGAACCGGTAGTGCCCACGCGGATAAACGTGGTAACCCCCAACCGCCCCAGCTCTTCCACGATAAACGTAATGCAGGGACCGCCCATGCCGCTGCTGATGACCAGCACCGGTTCCCCCGCCACATGGGCCAGCCAGCTGGTAAACTCCCTGTGACTGGCCAGGAACACCGCCTTCTTGTCCACGGCTTTTGCCAGCCCCTCCACACGGCCCGGATCCCCGGGCACCAGGGCATACTTGGCGCCCTGCAGCATTTCTACCGATAAACCGACATGATACATGACCTCACCGGGTTTTGCGTAGTTTTTCATAGTTAAGCCTCCTCGTCACAGATTTTGATTTGGGATTACCGTTGCAATTCTCTATGCGTTTGTACTTGCTATTATTATAGCATAGATTATAGAAAAAATCCCCATCTGCACAAATGGGGATTTTTTTAGGAGAAAATCATGAATTCATCATAACCGATACTCTTTCATTTTTTAAAGAGGGCTATGTTTTACTCATACAATATTAAATTTTACAAAACAGTCTCAATAACTGACAATCGAATCAAACTGATTCAACACCTCCCGATTTCCCTCAATTTTTGTTCCCTTACCTATCACTGCATCCTGCTGCACCATAACTGCACCGTTGATAAAACTGTCCGATCCAACGGTCAGTGTTCGTTTACACAGCAGCAACACATTTTCCATTCTTACTCGGCTTCCGACATGCACGTTACCGTCAGCTACAAGAACAATACGGCCAGTAAACACACTATCGTCACCAATGGTAATATTGTCGGCGAATGCAAGTATCCCGTCTCCATTCACGGCCAGCCTAGCGGGAAGCGTAAGCCGGTCCCTGCTGAGATAAAACCAGCCGCTCAATCCGTCGCGCTGCAATTCCAATGCAGAAGGAAAATCAGTAGAAGCCCAGACTGCAATATTTCCCACAGAAAATTGCGGGAAAACCGCGCCATCTGTTTTGCCTGTGATAGAAGCCATACTCTTCTCTGTCTGATCTTCCCAAATTTCAGAACCCAGCACAATAAAACAGGACTGTTCAAACTGTTGACACAATGAGTCGGAAAACCTGATGCGGCATTGCCGCAAAGAAAATGCATCATCGCAGGAATCGACAGCGTCAACCTGCAAAAAACGCATGCCTAAAGCCTCTTCCCTGTTCACTTTAACAGTCAGAGTCACGCTTTCCTTACCGGGATATAACGGCTCCAGGTGATAGACTGCATCCGTAATCACGGTCTCATCTTCCTGATACAGCGCCGTCTTCACAAAACTCTGTACAACGGTTTCCAACTGCCTGTAGTGAAGAAATTCCTTTGCTGTATCCAATTCCTGGACAATCGTGCGCATATAAGCCAGCGCTATACCCGAACACACCAACAGGAACAGCAGGAGCGGAAGCAGGATAAATCCCTGTTCCTTATCTTTGCCCCCGCCATATCCCAATCTCTCCGTACAAAAAAACATGTTACAAAATTCAGGATGTCACAGAACTGTTGCTTAACAACACTGTGAAAGACCTTGTTCTTACCAGTCCCGTTTCAGAATCCTTTAAGGTCATAATGATACCGATCTTCTCGTTTCCCAAGGGAATTGTATGAAAATCAAGCACCTTAATATCAGTATCGGAATACGGATTAATTCCCGTCGTGGTCCCTTTAATTGTTTTCCGATACATCACATTACCGGACAGATACCAATACATACGGACATTTTTAAAAGTCTTCTGGCAGACGATCTGATCCCGATTATTATAATCCTTGCTCAGCCGCACCTGCGTCGAATTATAGGAAAGTTCCCGGCGCAATATGCCTTCTGTATAACGGGCAGCCCGGGCAATTTCAATATCGGCCAGAAGCTTTTTACAGTTTTTACAGATTCCCTGAACGGAATTGCAGTAAATACCGCTAACCAGAATAATCATCATGAATAGAAGATTTAATTCCAAAAGAATCAAGCCAGATCTTCTTTTATCACTACAACGTTTATAAGCCGCGTTCATCTGCTTTTCCGATTGGCAGGAATTCCTGCCTGTTAATCAATATCTGTCCTGTGTCTTTATTTCTGATTTCTTTGACTATAAGAATATACGGTCCGATAGTCCGTTTTGTTACAACCCGTTCGTGTCTGACGCCGTTTTCTTCTTTCCCTGGAACCTGGCATATATTTTCCTGCCATAATGAACTGTCATCTTCCAACGCAGAATATGCCTGCTCCATTTTATTGCGATATGACAGCACACGTATCCCATAAGATACGCTTCCTGCTATGACCGTTCCTAGCATAAGCAGAACCAAAAAGGTTGGAAAAGCCGACAATACAATAAAACCGGCAGTATTTTTTCTAACCCTTATTTTCTTTTTGTCCATATCAAATCCTGAATCCTGCTGTTGCATCAACGTAACCTTTCTAACTGCACTCTGCCGGTAACCGGCTGAAGGCTGACACACACCTTTGCGGAAGAAAACCTTTCATGCTGTAATATGTAATTCCCACTTGCCTGCGGGACACCATTAATTGAAAATCTGATAACATTAGCCGGGATACTGACAAACCGTATACTCTCAGATCCAGCCGACGCAAAACCCCGTTTCTTTTCAACCAGGTTCGGCCTCCGATAGATCCAATACCTTTTGCCGTCATTATCCAGCACAATATGTCCGACATCCATACCGGAAAGCGCCCTGTCGCGCATGCTCAGAATATCCTGTGCAAACACCCGGGCAGCGCTTTCCACCTGTGCCGCCGCCAATATCCGCTGGTATGCTGCCAGCCCCATATACAGCATGGATGATAGCATTCCGCATAAGCATATCCCTGTCAGCCATTCAGCCAGCAGAAAGCCTTTATCCCTGTGACTGCGCAGCCGCGCTGCCATCGGAAGTTACAGTATTTCCTTCTGCATCAGAGCCGGTAAGCGTATACGTGCTGCCCGACACGGAATATTGAAAATCTTCATTCTTTGCGTCCTTAAAACCTTTACCGTTTTGTGCAATATAGTCAGGTATCAGATTGTCCAGTGAAGCCGGAACACTCCCCTGCTCCAGTTTATAAGTAGCAATCGCCTGATCCAGTGTTGACAGATCATTCTTCAGCTTGGCGTTACGGGCCTTTGATCCGGCACCGTCAATCGCCGGCATGATCATCGTTGCCATAACGCCAATGATAATCGTGACAGCAATCACCTCAATCAGGCTGAAACCTGCATTACGATGATGTTTTTCCCGAACTGCAAAATTTACTTTCTTTTTTAAACGTTTTAACAAAGCAATCCCTCCGGTTATCCATATTCCGGCATCTGTGTCATCAAGG
>JAFTZZ010000164.1 GCA_017460905.1 Acidaminococcaceae bacterium
GAAACTGTTCTGTTCATGTTGCAGTTAAGCAAAAAATCAAAGAACAGCCTCGCATTTCACAGTCTTGGGAACGATTCGCGAACAAATGCACAAAGGCCTTACAGAAGCGCAGATTTGTTTTGATTTCTGGTTTTATATTATTATTATATCATTTATCTTGAACGTTTCAGTTCTTTAAGCCATTTATATAATTCCTGGTAACATCTTTTTAACGTGTCTGTTCTCACAACAAAATGGATATCGTATCTTCCCTCGGCTTCAGGGAAAACGGATTCGTGGATTTATCTTTCATAGAGCACCTCGCCCCGATTTATATCAGCCATGATAGGACTGTTTATTTTTGTGCCAGTTTTGAAATAAAGTATGTCATACGATTGAGCATAGTCGTCAAACGCATAAAGCTGTCTTGCAAAACGCTCATATTTTTTAGAACTTAAAGCGCGGTACGATGGCTGCGTACCGAACACAGCAATATCAATATCCGATGACTCGCTGCAACGTTCTTCTATGCTGGAACCAAAAAGAATAACACGGTCAATCAGAGAACACTTGCGGGCAGCATCAATGACATTTTCTATGTATTTTTGTTTAATTTCTGCAACTCGTATTGTTCGATTACCAATTTGTATTGTTTTCAACATACCCATACTGCCCCCTCCTTCTTCTAAAATTCTCCAAGTATATTATACCATAAAATGAAATTGATGATTATGTATTCAATAATTTATTTACCAAATTCACACCATTCACACCTTGCTCCCGCAATTTTCACAGAACTTGCTGCCGGGCTTTAGCTTCGAACCGCAGTTGGAACAGAATTGCGGCTGATTGGATTGTTCTTCCTGCTGCTGAACAGCTTCTTTCTGCTTCGCTTCTGCAACTGTTTTGCGCTCTGCTTCTGCGGAAGTTGTCTGGTTTGCTTTACCCTTTTTCCGGTGAAACAGCCAGTAAATGAACGCAGCCACAAACGAACCGCCAATGCCGATAGCCGCCGTTATGGCATCCGAATGTTTATCCTCGATGATGATCCGCTTGCCTTTGCTGTCGTTTACCTTCGTAACCGTTTTGCCGCGGAACTGGTCCGCGCTGGCTTCCGCAAAGCCGACGATCCGCAGCTCGTACTCAACGGTAGTGTACCGGGGCAGCGTCTGACTGCCTTTTTTGTAATAATCTTTCAGTTGCACCGTCACTACCAGCAGGCGCGCCTTGGGCGGAATTTTATACTCCATGTTCACGTTCAGCCGTTTTCCGGCGCCGCCCTGCGCCTTGCGGTAGAATTTTTCCATTTTCTTGCCTGCGTAGCGGTTTACCACGTCAAAGGGCTGCGCCGTAAACTCCACTTCCTGCACCGTACCCGGCAGCGACTGCCTTGCCGTCAGGATAAACCGCAGCGGCTGAGCCGGGTCCGCCCTGCCTTCCCGCGTATAAAAAATCTTCGCGTTTTTGTCGTCTTCCTTATATCCGGTGTGGGTGGATTTTACCCCGTAAGCGGTAATCTCCGCCGTAATCGTATCACCAATGGAAAACTTGTCCCAGTCCACAGGCAGCGCGGGAGTAGCAAAGGCAGACTGCGGAGCAACAGCAAACAGGATCGCACAAACCGCTAATAAAATTGAAACATACTTTTTCATCTCGCGCGTCACCTCGCCTTACCAAAAAAACATACATATTAACCATATGTTTTATATAATTCACTTAAACTTTTGTGAAATCTCACACCTGCACTTGTTTTCATGACAAATCGGCGTTACAATAAAAATGGTTGCATTTCAATTGTTAATCCTACAGAGTTTATCCAACTGATTGGAGGCGCTGACAATGAATGATATGAATACAGCCGAAATTATGGAAAAAGGCATGACCTGCCTGCTGGAAAATCTTGGAACAGTGGAAACGGAACATTTTATTTCCGTCATCATACGGGAACGTTTCGATTATACAAAATGGAGAAAAGAATATTTCGGAGATGCCAGCGTTGAAGAACTGAACGCTGCCGCTGCTGCATACGCGCAAGAGCATCCTGTTGCGTTCAAAAAAGCACAGCAATCTCTTGAATAATCTTTCTTCATGTGGAAATGAATGCAGAACCTACAGTACGGTTTCTGCATTTTATCAACAACTTTTATAAACATAATTAAAATTTTAGACGAGCCATTTCTTTCACAGCGTCTGCCCGCAAAGCAGACGCTTTTAATTTCTGTGATTTGAACATGCAGTCTTGCGAAAACACTGTTCTATCACACCTTCGTCCCGCAGTTCGCACAAAATTTGCTGCCAGGCTTTATCTTCGTCCCACAATTGGAACAGAATCGTACTTGATCAATAGCACCAGAAATCTTCGGTCCGGTAATTCCAGCCGATGTGCTTCATGCAAAAATCAAATACCTTGTTTCCCGGCGAAACAACGGTCATGTTATCGCCGGACATTTTGCTCGTTTCATACCGCCACATTTCCTGTCCCACTTTCACAAACTTCCACTTTACAAGGCCCTGTACTTTTCCATTACGCACTTCCTTCGTGGAAACCCTGAAAAACTTGC
>JAFTZZ010000165.1 GCA_017460905.1 Acidaminococcaceae bacterium
CAAGGAACTGGTTATGTACATGGGTATCGTAGAACAGGCTGCCAAGGTTGTTGCGGCTGAATTCGAAAAAGATACCGGCATCAAAGTTAAATTTGTCCGTATGTCCGGCGGCGAGACCCTGAGCCGTATCCGCGCGGAAAAGAACAACCCGCAGGCCAGCCTGTGGTATGGCGGCAGCGCCGACAGCTTCATCATGGCTAAAAAAGAAGGCCTGCTGGAAGCTTACAAATCCCCCAACGCGGAAAAGATCAAAGCTGACTTCAAAGATCCGGACGGATTCTGGACCGGCATTTACCAGGGCTATCTGGGCTTCATTCTGGACGCCCGCTGGTTTGAAGAACATAAGGCACAGCCTCCCAAATCCTGGGATGACCTGCTGAAACCGGAATTCAAGGGCCAGATTGTAATGGGCAACCCGGGTTCCGCTTCCACCGGTTATGTACTGGTTTCCGCAACCGTACAGCGCCTGGGCGAAGAAAAAGGCATGGAATACCTGGCCAAACTGGACAAACAGGTTAAACAGTACACCAAAGCCGGCGCGGCTCCCGCACGTTCCGCAGCGCTGGGCGAATGCGCCATCGGCATCACCTACATGCACAACGGTATCCGCCTGATGAAGGAAGGCAACAAGAACGTCGGCCTGTCCCTGCCGGAAGAAGGCACTGCGTACGAACTGGGCGCTGTTGCCATGATCAAAAACGCGCCCCAGAAAGAAGCGGCCAAGAAATTCATCGACTGGTGCTTAACGAAGAAAGCCCAGGAAATCGGCCAGCATAACAATTCCTATCAGTTCCTGACCAATCCGGAAGCCAATCCGCCGAAAGAAGCGCTGGCATTCAAGGACGCAAAGCTGCTGAAATATGATTTCCAGTGGTCCGGCGACAACCGTGCGCGTCTGTTGGAAGCATGGAACAAGGCTGTTAAGAAATAATCATGCATAATCATAAAGGCGCATGCGTTTTGCGTGCGCCTTTTTTAAAAGATAACTTAAGGGGAGTACACGTATGCAAGCAAAAATCGGTTTAATCGGCTTAGCGGTCATGGGTGCGAATTTAGCCCGTAATCTGGCAAATCATAACATTCAGACGTTGATGTTCAACCGCACGGCTGCCAAAACGGAGCAGTTTATGAAGGATTTCGGGGATAACCCCTGCCTGCAGGCGGCCTACAGTCTGGAAGAGCTGGTACAGAATCTGGAACGGCCCCGGAAGATCATCCTGATGATCCAGGCAGGTGCGCCGGTGGATGCCATGCTGGATACGCTTACTCCGCTTCTGGAAGCGGGGGATATCGTCATCGACGGCGGCAATTCCTATTTTGAAGATACCCGGCGGCGCAGCGCGAAGCTGGCGGAACGGGGCATGGAATTTGTCGGCATGGGCGTTAGCGGCGGCGAAGAAGGCGCCCTGCACGGGCCCAGCCTGATGCCGGGCTGCAGCCGCAAGGCCTACGTACAGCTGGAGCCGATGCTGCAGGCGATTTCCGCCAAGGCCAGGGAAGACGGCAAAGAGCCCTGCGTGACCTATATCGGCAGCGACGGCGCCGGCCATTACGTAAAAATGGTCCACAACGGCATTGAGTATGCAGACATGCAGCTCATCGCCGACGTATATACTATCATGCGTCACGTGCTGGGCATGGAGGCCGGGGAAATGGCCGATGTCTGGGACGAATGGAACAAGGGAGAATTATCCTCTTACCTGGTGGAGATTACCGCCAACATCCTGCGCAAAAAGGATGCGGAGACCGGCAAACCCATGGTGGATGTGATCTTGGACGTGGCCAAACAGAAAGGCACCGGCCGCTGGACCAGCATGAGTGCCCTGGAACTGGGCGTAGCCACGCCGACCATTACGGAAGCGGTGTTTGCCCGGAACATGAGCACCTATAAAGAAGAACGGAAAGAACTGGAAAAGGTGTATGCCGGGCTGCAGGATACTGCGGTAAAAGCTGCCTTTACGGAAGAAGAAAAAGCGCAGCTGCTGGAAGATTTGCGCAACACCCTGTACGCAGCCAAGATTTGTGCCTATGCCCAGGGCTTCAACCTGATGGGAACCGCCAGCGAGACCTACGGCTGGGATCTGCAGATGGACCGCATCTCCAAGATCTGGCGTAACGGCTGCATCATCCGGGCCCGTTTCCTGGACGATGTCAGCGACAGCTTTGCGAAACAGCGTGGCATGAAGAATCTGCTGTTCAGCGAGTTCTTTGCAGACGCCCTGAAAAAAGGCCGCGCCGGCTGGGGCCGGGTAGTGGCTTTAGCTGCGGAGCGGGGCGTATCAGTCGTTGCCCTCAGCAGCGCCCTGTCCTACTTTGACGCCTACCGCACCGCCAGCGGCAACGCCAACGTGCTGCAGGCCCAGCGGGATTACTTCGGCGCCCACACCTACCAGCGCGTGGATAAGGAAGGCAGCTTCCATACCGAGTGGATGGAGTAAAAGCAAGGCGATTGCGGGCGTAAGACCGGAATCTGCGGGGCGACCAGTTGAAGGCGCTGAAAAAAGTGCTGTAAAGTGACAGTTCACCAGATTTAATAACAAAAAATCAAAACTAAAACACTGCAAAAGAACGACAACGCAAAACCGTCCACGATTGCTGTTTCAAGGACTTATTTGCCTGTGGCTTCTTTTGCAGTGTTTTGTTTATTTATAATGCTACTTTAAGATTTTACCAATATGCGAAAAATCTTAAAATACTACTTAAAGATTTTGCTGACTTTTTGCTGAAAATTCGTCGTTCTATAATAGAAAAATGCAAATAGTTGCAAAAAACTATTCTGGGGTGAGACGGCGAAAAACCAGTGATGCAATGTGAACTGTCTGTGTTCACTCATCACTTTCTTCGTCGTCTACTGCATTTGCACTCGCCTCTATCATCTGTGTAACGACATGGTTGAGCTGGGCAGCGTTTTTGTTTGTGATTACCGGTCTGCCAAGTTGTAATTCCAAGTCCCGACGGGCATTCCCTGCAACAGTACCACCACGTTTCGCTACCTTTTTATTCTCTTCCAGACCAACCGGTTGCTCCTGCTTGGACAGTTCACGTGTCGCCACTTCTGCCAGCTGATTCAGCGTGAGTTCAGTAGTGCTCATATTGTCACGCAGGCTCTCTTTTTTCAATCCCTTCAGGTTTTTGTATTGGCGCGTGCTCATACCGGACCAAGCCTTGGTCAGTTCGTCAGTTAGGATCGCAAACTCCCGGCTTTGCCTAACACCACGGTCCTTCCATTCATCCGTCAGTTCCTTGCGGGCACTGATCGCCTGCAGCCGCTGATTGATCCACTCGCGGGTATAACCTTTCCGCTCATATGTTGCTACAAGGCGCTCTGCAATCAGTTCCGGATCCAGCGTTTCTTCAATCCTCTCTCTGCCGACCTGCGCAAGCCACAGTTTGAAAGGCTCTGCTTTTTTGGAAGGAACAGACTGAATGATACGAAGTAGCTGCTCCGTGTTGGCGACATCAGTAAGATAATGTTTACCGTCTTTTGGAGATTTTAATTTCAGTTGGTTACAATTTGTAACCGACTCGTTGCCTTCCTGACGCAGTCGTTTCTTTAACACTTTCCAATAATTACCGGGGTTAGGACTTTCTGTCAGCACACCTACAACATCAACAACAGAAAAATACCATTCCTCTTCTGTTTCATTCCATGCCGTGCGAATTGGCTGGTCTTCAAATAACTGCAAGTTTTCTACATTAAACATTGTGAATTCCTTTCGAAAAACCCTTTATTGGTATATTGTAAAATAAAAAATATCGAAAACCAAAAATTGCTTACAAAAACACATTTACTTCAGCATCTGCGATTTTGCTGGCCTCAGAAAAAACGCTGAGAATAATTGAATTTAGAACTTTTGTTCGTAATTATTATATCACGCTCACCCTAGAACGTAAAGAAGAAAATGAAGAATTTATGCCTTTTTCGCCGCACTACTACTTTAAGATTTTATTGACTTTGTTAATGAAATTTTAACCTAATCCGCCAGAAGTCCTCCATCTCTTAGGTAGGGGATGAAGGCGGGGCTGGCGAATTTACGTAAGTAATTGAGCCAGACCATTGCCCCGTAGATAGCTTTGTGGTATAATCAGTCGTAGAAGCGAAAGGAGTGATTATACTGTGGAATTAGACAGTAATAACCATTCAGTGTTCTTGCTGTATTACCATCTTGTTCTGGTAGTAAAGTACCGTCGTAAGGTGTTTTCCGACCAGATGAGCCAATATGCAAAAGACATATTTGTTCGTATAGGCTCTTCATATAACATCACATTGGAAGAATGGAACCATGACCAAGACCATGTACATATCATGTTTCGTGCTCATCCTAATACAGAGATGTCGAAATTCATCAACGCTTACAAGAGTGCCAGTTCTAGGCTAATCAAAAAAGCTTTTCCAGAAGTTAGGCGTAAATTGTGGAAGGAAATGTTTTGGTCAAGAAGCTATTGCTTGCTGACTACAGGCGGTGCTCCCATTGAGACAATTCGTAAATACATAGAAAATCAAGGCAGGTGATTATAGTGAATAAGGCATACCGATACAGGCTCTACCCGACAACTGAACAGAGGATTATGTTTGCCAAGACTTTCGGCTGTGCCAGATTCATCTACAACAAGATGCTTGGAGACCGTCTTGATTATTATAAGGAAACAGGCAAGAAGCTGAACAATACACCTGCACAGTACAAGGAAGAATTTCCTTGGCTGAAAGAGGTTGACAGCCTTGCTCTCGCCAATGCCCAAATAAACTTGAACAAGGCATATAACAACTTCTGGAGCAATATGAAGCATTTTGGCAAGCCACGCTTCAAGTCGAAGAAAACAGGTTATTTTTCGTATTCCACGAACAACCAGCATGGCTCTGTAAGAATCGAGGGAAATAAGGTCAAGCTGCCTAAAATAGGCTGGGTAAAGCTGTGTCTGCATCGTCCATTGATGGAGAACAGTACCATTAAGACTGTAACCATAAGTAAAACACCGTCAGGAAAATACTATATCAGCATTTTAGTGGAGTATGAAAACCAAATACTCCCCATTATACCGAAGAATTTTCTTGGACTGGATTTTGCTATGCATGGGCTGTATGTCGCTTCCGATGAGGACAATGCCGATTATCCAAATTTCTTACGGAAAGCCGAAAAGAGATTGGTCAAGGCACAAAGAAAACTCTCCAAGAGACAAAAAGGGAGTTGTAACAGGGATAAACAAAGACTGCGTGTGGCTGTACTCCATGAGAAAATTGCTGATCAACGCCGTGATTTCCTGCATAAGAAAGCTCGTTACCTTGTAGACCGCTATGATGCTATTGGTATAGAGGACATTAGTTTAAAAGCCATGGCGAAGCGAAAGAAGGGTGGCAGGTTCAGTTTTGGTAAATCCATTGCCGACGATGGTTGGAACATGTTCACAAACATACTGGAATACAAGCTTGCATGGCAGGGAAAACAGCTTATCAAGATAGACAAGTGGTATCCAAGCAGTCAGCTATGCCATGTTTGTGGCTACCAGAACAATGGCACCAAAGACTTGTCTGTGCGGGAATGGGATTGCCCTAAATGCGGCAGCCATCATAACCGGGATAAGAATGCTGCAATAAATATCCGGGAAGAAGCTAGGCGGATGTCTGCTTGACGTAACTCATAAAGTACCGTGGGTCGCACGGGAATCTACGCCTGTGGAGAGAGTGTAAGTCGCCACAACTCTTCGGAGTTAGTGGTGCTGTTCTCGCTGAAGCAGGAAGCTCCCGCCTCTATAGGCGGGGGTACGTTCACAGGATAACATTCCCAATTATGATTTTCATTCCAAGTATATTTCACCTATGGCTTCTGGGATGTCATGGAGCACAGCAGCAAACCCATTATCGCAACCCATTCCTGCGCCTACAGCCTGTGCGATCATCCCCGGAATCTGCGGGACGATCAGTTGAAGGCTCTGAAAAAAACCGGCGGCTTTGTGGGCGTCAACTTTCCGGTAGTTCGAAGGTTCCAATTTTTTAGAATGAAGGTGCAAGAAAGCAATTCGTGATAATTTCAGAAATTTTCATAAACCTGCTTGCATTTATAAAAAAAAGGAGTATAATCAGTACTGTCGTACAACTGAACATATGTGGATGAATCTTGTGGGAGAACGGCGCAAGCCTGCCGAAGGAGTTAAACTCTCAGGTGCTTTTCACGGAAAAGCGGAACCATAAGGGGACACGACTCTGGAGAGTCCCGGTAAGGGCGCCGAAGGTGCACGGAAACAAGGACTGTCATGCAATGGCAGGCGGGTTTCCTTATCTCTCAGGCAAAAGGACAGAGACAGATTACAGGATTGGATTTTCCTGCTATTTTGCTGTGTAAACTTATCTCCGGAACAGTTGGAGATAAGTTTTTTGTTTTATTAGGAGGAGAATCATGAATCTGGAGTTGCTGAATGAAATCGACAGTTTTGTCTGGGGTCCGCCGCTGCTGGTGCTGCTGGTGGGAACCGGCATCTTTCTGAGCCTGCGTCTGGGCTTTTTGCAGGTGTTCCGTCTGCCTCAGGCGCTGGGGCTGATCTTTAAGGCAAAAAGCCAGGGCGAAGGCGATACCTCTTCGTTCCGGGCCTTGTGCACGGCGCTGGCGGCTACTATCGGCACTGGCAATATTGTCGGCGTGGCGACCGCAGTCAAGGCCGGCGGTCCCGGCGCCCTGTTCTGGATGTGGGTTGCGGCCTTCTTCGGCATGGCCACAAAATATGCGGAAGGGTTGCTGGCGGTAACATACCGCGGGCTGGACGAGCATGGGGAAATTGCCGGCGGTCCCATGTTTTATATTGAAAACGGCATGGGAAAACAGTGGAGGCCGCTGGCCGTGTTCTTTGCTGCG
>JAFTZZ010000166.1 GCA_017460905.1 Acidaminococcaceae bacterium
ATGGAACTATCTGGAATAAGTATTTTTCCAGCCTTTGGAAAAATAAAAAAGCAGAACGGCGTAATACGCAAATGCGCCGATGGCTGTCCGGGAAGACATCCACGCAGGAAAGATAAGAAAGGCTAATACCAGAAAGAGAACGCTGTAAGCGACTGTAAATACTGATGCCGGTGAAAAATCTTTGCTGACAAAAGCGTTATGAATTTTTATGACAGAAAAAAGACTGTTCCGGGAAGCGAAAATACCGAAAAAGAAACCGCTGACAAGGTACAATGCGGTGTTGACTATCTGGCTGAATGCCGGTCCGCCCAAAAGGGAATCCATAGTTGTGCCCCCAAAAGACAAATTTATGTTACAATTATAGTATACAATACTTTTCTAAATGGTACAAACGAAAAGCAGGAGCGTGAAAACGATGGAATCTGCATTAAAAGGAATCAAAGTTGTGGATTTTTCACAGTGGCTGCCGGGGCAGTACTGCGGTATGGTACTGGCAGATTTTGGCGCGGATGTAATCAAGGTTGAAGGGGTAAAAGGCGATCCCAACCGCAACTTTGCGCCGCAGCTGGCGCCCGGTATGAGCAGCTGGAATCTGGCGCTCAACCGTAATAAGAGGGGAATCACTGTCAATTTAAAAACAGAAAAGGGACGGGAAATAGTCAAAAAACTGCTGCAACAGGCAGATGTTTTCCTGGAAGGGTTCCGTCCCGGTTATCTGGAATCGAAAGGATTGGGGTATGAAGACATTCATGAACTGAATCCGCGGCTGGTTTACTGTTCCATCACCGGATTTGGGCAGACAGGCAAATACAGACAGCAGCCGGCGCATGACCTGAATATTATCGGACTTTCCGGAATGAATTTTCTGAATGACAGCGGAAATGTGGCCATCAGTGAAGTACAGGTTTCCGCGATAGGCAGCAGCCTGAATGCGGTTGCGGCCATTTCCATGGCGCTGCTTGCCCGGGAGCGGTCGGGACAGGGGCAGCGTATTGATATCAGCCTTTATAATACTGCGTTAAGTATGCAGATCGTTTCCCTGGCCAGCATTTTAGGCTGCAAAGTGACAGGGGACACGCCCTTTGGCAGACGCGCGCATTATTATGATGTATATAAGACAAAAGACGGCAAATATATCAGCGTAGGTACCATTGAACCGAAATTCTGGGCACAATTCTGTGAAATAATCGGCTTGCCGGAATTAAAAGCGCGGCAGTACGATTTTGCCCATGAAGAGGAAATCACGGAGATGATCCGTGAAAAAATTGCTTCTAAAACACGGGATGAATGGGAAGCGCTTGCGGAAGGCGGAATGTTCTGTGTAACGCCGGTTTTCTGTCCGGAAGAAGTGCTCGAGAACGATATGACAAAAGAATCCAGAATGCTGCAGACGCGGCAGGAGGATATAGGAAACGTAACCTATCTGAATCCGGCGGTGAAACTGTCAGGAACGCCCTGCAGCGTCCGGTTCCGGGCGCCGTACGCCGGGGAACATAACCGGGAAATCTTGTTATCGTTGGGTTATACCGAAGAGGAAATTTTCGCATTTAAAACAGCGAAGATCATTTAACAAAGGAGTTTCACGTGAAACAAATTTTTAAGTTAGTACTGTCGTTTTTCTGTTTTCTGGGAATCACATTTTCCTCTGCGGCGGCAGAGGCCGGAATGATCAGTGAAAAACAGGAGATCGAAATGGGAAAGGCTGCGGCGGAGCAGATTGAAGCGCAGTACGGAGTAATCAGCGATCCGCAGATCGTGGAACGGGTTGAACGGATCGGGCAAAGCCTGGTGGCGGTTTGCGGGCGCAAAAATCTTACGTATACATTTAAAGTGCTGAACACAGAAGATGTAAATGCGCTGGCCTGTCCAGGGGGGCATATTTATGTTTTTAAAGGCCTGCTGGATTACATGCCTTCGGATGCGGAGCTTGCCGGAGTGTTGGGGCACGAGATTGGACATGTCGTAAAACGGCATACGGTGCACCAGATTGAAAAGAACATGTGGACACAGCTGGTGACAATTCTGGCCGGCATTGCTTCGGGGAACGGGGATGTGCTTGTCATGGGCATGGTGGTCAGTGACGCACTGGCGGCAGGATACAGCCGGGCCGACGAAAGCGCGGCTGACAGGGAAGGATTTTCCTATACTGTAAAGGCAGGCTACAGTCCTTACGGCATGCTGATTACGATGCATAAACTGCAGGAACTGGCAGAACAGTATGGAAACCCCGGGTGGGGTGTTTTTGACAGCCATCCGGATCCGGAACAGCGTATACGAAACATGAATAAACTGCTGGCCCCGCTTAAAATTTCGCCTTCGCCAACAAAATTAGCGGATGGCTCAGCCTGTGTTCGTGATTATTTTCAAGGCGGCAACTGGGAACTGGTAATCCGGGAAACCGCAGGCGGAAACGATCCGTTCTACAGAGCGGAGCTGTTGGCAGGGGCGCTTTATCAAATCCGGCAGAAAGGGAATATTGATCCTACCCATTTTATTGTTTTTGAAATGAATGACAAAGCGGATATTTATTATGAAGACATGCAGTTGTTTACCGTGTACAGGCAGGATGCGGCGGCTTTTAAAAGTGCAGGCGAATGCGCCGGAAATTATGTGGAACAGCTGCAGGACTGGGCAGAAAAAGTAAACAATAATGAGGGTGTTGCAAAATAGAACAGTTTTGTATAAAATTTATATAGAAAGAAACGCTGATGGAATGAATATTCAAATTGTATAAGACGTTAAGCATATTTTAACAGAAAGGCAAGGTGTGACGATGAAAACAAATTCCTGGAAGAAAAAGGCAAGTACAATTGCGTTATGTGGTGTGCTTGGAATTGCGCTGCATACCGCAATCCAGCCTGTTCCTGCAGCGCATGCCGGTGTGCTTGGCGGAGTTATCGGAACGGTAATTCAGGGAGCAGCTGTGTATAAGCAGGCCGATGCAACGATCAAGCATTATGACCAGACTGAAGAAGGCCGGCAGGAGTTGTTTGCAGCCTATAAGGAAAAATACGGCGTTTCAGAAAACTATTACCGCAAACAGCAGCTGGATGCGATGATGCCCCGTCTGACCAGAGGCATTGCTGCTGTTGACCCGTCCATTAATAAAAAACCATATCTGTATTTTGTGAATAAAGACCAGTCATTCAATGCATTTTGCAGTATGGGGCATGTAATGAGTGTCAATGAAGGCCTCTACAGTATGACAGAGGATCAGGATGAAATTGCGGTTGTCCTGGCTCATGAAATGGGACATGGGCAAAAGAACCATGTAGCATCTTCGATACGTAAAAAATTGAATGTTGCAATCGGTGCAGGGATGCTTGGTTCAGCAATAGGTGGTTCAGCTTTGACTAATCTGGCCTTGAGCATTGCAGTTAACCAGATTGATACCGTTTCAATCACCAAAAAAGACGAATGGGAAGCAGATAACCTGGCTTTTGATTATGTGGTAAACGCCGGGTACAATCCGGGTGCGGCAGCGGCTATCTGGCAGCGTGTGGAAGAAAAATACGGAAAATCCAAGAGCAGTTTTGCAGGGGAAATTTTCTCGCCCAGCGATCATCCCACACACCAGCAGCGTCGTGATAATTACGTAAAGAAATTATTTGAATACAGCGGCAAGCATGTTACGGCGGAAAAGGGCGTGGTCAAAGTTAACGGCAAGGCGCTGGTACAGCCGGTTGCGGCCAACGACAAGAGCGGCGCGGAACGCTCGTATTTTGTGTTGGGCAATCTGGCGGCGGCCTATCATAACGGGCATAACAAATCGAATGCTTACGCGTCCGGCAACACGCTGATGTTAGGAGAACAGCCCATCATGACCTGCTACAGCGGCGATCCGTCTGCTTCAGAGCTGGCAGATCTTTTAAATAAAATTAAATAAAGCATATAAAAATCAGAATTTCTTACTATAACAAAACTTACAAAAGCTCTCAAAAGAAAAATTTTGAGAGCTTTTTCTATATCGAAATATTTACACGGAAAAATAAAAATGATACTATTTTAATAGGTATAACCTTATATATTTTGTATCGGTAAAATAATATAATGGAGGGAGAATATTATGGAAAACAAATTGTGGTCGGTATTGGCGGAATTAAAATCTGCGCAGTATGAATGGGTGGAACTTTCCCATTCCCTGAATAATGACAGCCCGTTCTGGAGCGGTATTCCGGAGGGTTCCGTGGAACTGTGCAATGTGGTTTTCGACTGGGGCAATCCCATGCTGGAATGCCTGATTCATACCTTTAAGTTCCCCGGTCAGTTTGGTACCCATGTGGACTTTCCCGGACATTTTATCAAAGAGGCTCCCCTTTCGGAAAAGTACGGCGTGGAAAATTTTGTGTTTCCGTTAGTAGTAATTGATATCAGCGACAAAACGAAAGAAAATGTAGATTATGCAGTTACCGTTGAAGATATTAAGGCGTATGAAGCGAAATACGGGCCGATTCCCGAGGGCGCATTCGTGGCCTTGCGGACGGACTGGTACAAACGTTGGCCGGATATGGACAAGCTGGCTAATGCCGGCGCTGACGGAAATGAACACTGCCCGGGCTGGTCGCTGCAGGCGCTGGAATACATTTTTGATGTGAGAAAAGCGGCAGCCAACGGTCATGAGACGCTGGATACAGATGCAAGCTATTTAGCCGTGGAGGCGGGGGACCTTGCCTGTGAACGCTATGTATTAAGCAAAGGAAAACTGCAGATTGAAGTGCTGGCAAATCTGGATAAGGTTGCGCCGGCCGGCGCGCTGCTGTTTGCTTCCTGGCCGCGTATTGAAGGCGCTACGGGCCTGCCGGCACGGGTATTTGCGCTGACGCCGAAAAAATGATAGTGCGCACGCATGAAAACACAACAGCAGAAACATAAAAAAGACATAAATTTTTCTTATAGTAAACTCACAGCCATAAATCTGCTATGTAAAAGAAGCATTTTGTGGTAAAATAAATTAAGGCAATGTATAAAGAGTAAAGAGCCTGCATGATATAAAATGCAGAATGAAAAATTTAGAAAATGTATTTTTAAATCAAGGAGGGTAAACACATGGGCTTAATTAAAGCAGGCATGGGCGCCATTGGCGGCGTATTGGCCGACCAGTGGAAAGAGTACTTTTACTGTGACAGCATGACAGCGGACGTTCTGATGACCAAGGGTCAGAAACGTACCAGCAGCCAGGGCCGCAGCTCCAACACCAGCGGAGAAGACAATATTATCTCCAACGGTTCGGTCATTGCGGTTAACGTAGGCCAGTGCATGATGATCGTAGAGCAGGGCAAGGTTGTCGATCTTTGTGCGGAACCCGGCGAATACACTTATGATAAATCAACAGAACCGTCTGTATTTACCGGCGATTTGAAAGAAAGCGTGATCCAGGTATTCCAGCGCATGGGTAAACGTTTCACCTTCGGCGGCGATACCGGGAAAGACCAGCGTGTTTATTATTTCAACACGAAAGAAATCATTGGCAACAAATACGGCACCCCGGCAGAAATTCCTTTTAAGGTTATCGAAGAAAATACCGGCCGTTCGCTGCCGGTTCGTATCCGCTGCTTCGGCGAATACAGCTACAAGATTGTAGACCCGATCCTTTTCTACTCCTCGATCGCAGGAAATGCTCCGGATCAGTATCTGCGCAGCCAGTGGGACAGCCAGCTGAAATCCGAACTGCTGACGGCATTGCAGCCCGCCTTCGGTAAAATTTCCGCGCAGCGCATTGACTACACCGAACTGCCGGCCCGCACTATGGAACTGGCAGATGCCCTGAACGATGTACTGTCTTCCAAATGGCGCGATCTGCGCGGCATTGAAATTGTTTCCTTCGGTATCAACAGCATTAAGGCTAACGAAGAAGACGAAGCGAAACTGCAGAAGGTTGCCATGGGCGCTATGATGAGCAATCCGGAAATGCGTCTGGGCGTCCTGACCGATGCTACGGCTGATGGTATTCGCAATGCTTCCTCTAATGAAGGCGGCGGTATGGGTCCCATGGGCGCGTTTATTGGTATGGGCATGGCAAACATGGCCGGCGGCATGGCGATGGGCAATGCCTATGGTCCTGCCGGACAGTATCCGCCTCAGTACGGACAGCCGCAGTATCCTCCACAGCAGCCATATCAGCAGCCGCAACAGCCGGCTCCTGCGACCGCAGCAGCGCCGGCAGGCTGGGCCTGCAGCTGTGGACATACCGGCAATACCGGTAATTTCTGCAGCGGCTGCGGCAAACCGAAACCGGCTCCGCAACCGGCAGGCGGCTGGGATTGCGCATGCGGCGCCAAAGGCAATACCGGTAAATTCTGCACGAACTGCGGCAAACCGCAGCCGGCAGCACCGGCAGGCTGGACCTGCAGCTGCGGCAGCGTAAATCAAGGCCAGTTCTGCCCGAATTGCGGTTCCCGTAAACCGGCAGAAGCGCCTCTCTATAAATGCGATAAGTGCGGCTGGGAACCGGAAGATCCGCATAATCCGCCCAAGTTCTGCCCGCGCTGCGGCGACGCATTTAATGAAAACGATATCGTTAAATAATTAAAAGCAAACCTGCCGTCTGCGTATGCGGGCGGCAGGTTTGGTTGCTATTACGAATGTATGAGTGTCAGGGCAATTGGTATTAACGACTGTTCAGTTTATGCATAATTGGAGTTTAAGTAACAGTAGTATTGCGAGAAGGGTGTTATGAAAGGAGAGAGGGCATGTTGAAAAAGATGCTGATAGCATGCATAACATTAGTAATGCTTTTATTTACTTCTGTTGGGTTTGCCGCAAATGCCAATGAATATGAGCCGGCTATTGCTGTAGCTAAGGCTGAGGTTCCTGCTGGGGCAGTATTGTACAGAATCGACGATGATAAGGATGATGCTGATCTCTCACTGACTTTTTATGATGGCGGCACCTTGTTGTCTTACGAGGTTGAAGTCGTAAAAGCTACTAACAAAGTTAAAGAAGTCGAGATAAAAGGGAGCAACCTCCCTGGAAGTACGAGAATCAATAAAACGCAAGCTGAAATCAGGGAGATTGTGCTGGCTGCCTATCCGGATGCCAAAAATATTAAAATTGAAATAGAAACAGAAGGAAACCTCAAATATTATGAGGCGGAATTTACGACAGAAAAATTTAAGGCCGAGCTTGCTATTAATCCGGTAACCGGCGCTATCTGTAAACGGGAATTGAAATATTTTTGACAGAATATAATACAGAAATTCCTGACCGCTCTCTTCCGGTTAAACAGAAATAATGGATCTGTTGACTGCGCGAGAGCGGTTTTTAATTTTATTCGCAAA
>JAFTZZ010000167.1 GCA_017460905.1 Acidaminococcaceae bacterium
CGTCGGCGACGTTGGCAATATCGTATTGCGCGACCGCCGTCAGTTATCCCAGGACGGCATCATGATCGTTGTTGTCGGCGTTGATAAAGCGGCCAACCGGATCGTTTCCGGGCCGGATATCGTTTCCCGCGGTTTTGTATATGTGCGCGAGGCTGAAGTTTTAATGGATGAAGCCCGCAACAAGGTGCAGGCGGCGCTGGATAAGTGTGAAGAAACAAATAATACGGAATGGTCAGCGCTAAAAGGCGCGATTCGCGACTCACTGGGACGTTTCCTATTTGAAAAAACCAGAAGACGTCCTATGATCTTACCGATTATCATGGAAGTTTAATGGTTATAAACTGTTCCTGAAGGTTATTGCGAGGTAAAAGCGTGAAAAAGCAACAGGCAGTACAGAATGAAAACGAAATAAAAAAGGAACAGAAGAACAGTGAACTGAAAGGACTTCTCTGTCTGGCTGCAGGCATCTTCCTGCTGGCCGCTTTCGCAGGCCTGCCGACAGGATTTATCGGTGAATTTTTCAGGGAAGCGCTGCGCTACGGTTTCGGTCTGGGCGCACTGTTGTTCCCATTCATTTTTATTGCAATGGGGATCGGTTATTTCCGCACGAAAAAGAATCTGATCCGGTTCGGCGGCTTCTGGGCAGCAATGTTATTCTATGTCTGCCTGCTGGGCTTTTTGCATCACATGCTGGTGCCGCTGGATTATGAAACGGAAATCACCTTTTTACCGGAAGGCGGCGGTATTGTGGGCGGTGTCCTGACAATGCTGCTGCATAAAGTGTTCGGTGCGACCGGTGCCATGATCCTGCTGATTGTCGGCATGCTGGCCGGTCTGGTGCTGACCGGAAAAATCTCATTGGCTGCTATGACAGCAAAGGCAGGGGACAAAATTCAGGATATCCGTGCAGCAAGGCGGGAACGGCGTGATATAAAACCGGACAGGGATGATACTTCGGATACATTGCCTGCACCGGCGGAGCGCAAACCGTTTTTCCGTACGTCAGGTTCTAAAAACAACAGCTCGGGCTCGATGGATGTCTATAATACGGATGAATTTGCCGATTACAATGAAGATGTCCGCAAGGAAT
This sequence comes from Acidaminococcaceae bacterium, assembly GCA_017460905.1. Lineage (GTDB taxonomy): Bacteria > Bacillota > Negativicutes > Acidaminococcales > Acidaminococcaceae > Succiniclasticum. The sequence continues at coordinate 1,091 of JAFTZZ010000167.1, forward strand.
CAGTCTTCACGCAGATTTTGAATTTGCGTAACAAAAAGCAGAATAGCGGTTCAGATGATAATGGTTTTTCTGATCCGTGGCCGGAAAATGACAGAAAGGATTCATCTGTTCCGGCAGAGCGCATGGCAAATCATATCAAAGAAAAACCGCCTCTGATTCCTGTTTATCCTGAAAAACAGGAAAAGGTTGTGCTGCGTCCGGCTTCCGACATTATTGCCGGGCATCAGGCAGAGACAGATACAGCACCCTGGGAAAAAGATGCAGTGTTTCCGGAACAAAGTTTTCCTGCTTACAATGCTGACAGTACCGCAGCAGAAGGAAATACGGAGACAATGGTCCCAGCTGCTGATACTGCCCCTCGCTTCCGGCTTACACCGTTCGGTGTCAGTCCGGTAACAGAGGATGCTGCAACAGACGCAGCCTCTCGGGAGAAATCAGGGACAAAAATCAGTTCTGAAAAAATTTCAGAGGCAGGGCTTACAAGTAAAGAGGCAGGTACTTCGGTAAAAGACACAGTCAATGAAGCTTCTGAAACAGATGCTGGTACTGAAGGAAAAGAGGACGGTTCTGATGTTTTGGAATCGCCAAGATATATCTTCCCGCCGCTGGATTTGTTAAATCCCGCTGAAAAAATAGACCAGCGCAGATTTGTTGCCGATGTAAAAAAGCAATGCGATACGCTGGAAAAGACGCTGGCCGATTTCAAGGTCAACGCAAAAGTGACCGGCGTAACCCGTGGTCCTTCTGTTACCCGTTATGAACTGGCTCCTGCACCTGGTGTAAAAGTAAGTTCTGTAGTCAATCTTTCGGAAGATATCGCGCTGCGTCTGGCGGCGCCCGGTGTCCGTGTGGAAGCGCCTATTCCCGGAAAAGCCGCAATCGGTATTGAGGTGCCGGATATTACCAATGATATGGTCAGCTTCCGGGAAATCGTGGACTGTGAAGCGGTACGCAATAATCCGTCCAAATTGTGCGTGGGGCTGGGCAAAGATATTGAAGGCAATGTCATCACCATCGATCTTTCCAAGATGCCGCATCTGCTGGTAGCCGGTACTACCGGCAGCGGCAAGTCCGTCTGTGTAAACACACTGCTGACAGGCATTATGTTTAAGGCCCGCCCGGATGAAGTAAAGCTGATCCTGGTGGATCCGAAAGTTGTTGAACTTACTAACTACAACGGTATTCCGCATCTGCTGGTGCCTGTTGTGACCGACGCTAAAAAAGCAGCTTCCGCACTGCATTGGGCCGTGGCAGAAATGGAACGGCGCTACAAATCCTTTGCGGATACCCGGGTCAGGGATATTAAGGCATATAATGCCCAGGCAGAGGAAAAAATGCCGTTTATCGTCATCGTTATCGATGAAATGAGCGATTTGATGATGGTGGCCAAGGCGGATGTGGAAGACGCGATCTTACGTCTGGCACAGAAGGCCCGCGCCTGCGGTATCCATATGGTGCTGGCGACCCAGCGTCCTTCAGTAGACGTTATTACGGGTATCGTTAAAGCGAATATCCCGTCGCGTATTGCTTTTGCCGTTTCTTCCCTGACGGATTCCCGGACCATTCTGGACATGGGCGGGGCCGAAAAGCTGCTGGGGAAAGGCGATATGCTTTTCTATCCGATCGGTTCCAACAAACCGCTGCGTGTGCAGGGCGCTTTTGTCAGTGACGAAGAACTGAACCGTATCACCGATTTCATCAAAGAGCAGGCAATACCTGTCGAATACAGCGATGAGGTAACGAATGTTGCACTGCCCAGCGACAGCCAGAAGGAAGAAAAGAACGCTTCCGGCAATGGGGAAGAAGCAGATAACAGCGGACAGGATGAATTGCTGGAAGAAGCGATCCGTCTGGTCCTGGAGCTGGGCCAGGCGTCTTCATCCATGCTGCAGCGCAGGTTCCGCATCGGTTATAACCGGGCAGCGCGTCTGGTAGATACCATGGAAGAACTGGGAATCGTCGGCCCCGCTACCGGCAGCAAGCCCCGTGAATTGCTGATGTCCCGGGATGAAGTGGAGTACCGGTTCCTGCATAAGGAAGATTTCGGTGACAGCCAGTAAGACAGATAATACACTTTTTATTTCAGATATAATGATACAGTTTATAAAAATCAGGTCTGACAGATCATATTGCAGTAAATGTTTTATAGCAGGAAAGCTGGTGTGGTATGGATATTGGAAAAACGTTACAGGATGCCCGTATTGCTAAAAATCTTTCGTTGGATACTGTCGCTCAGGAGACCAATATCCGGAAAATTTATCTGGAAGCCGTTGAAAATAATGATTTTGCCGCATTGTCCGGCGATGTGTTTGTCAAAGGCGTTATGCGTACATATGGCAATTATCTCGGGCTTGACGGTGCAAAACTGGTGGAAGAATATAAGGCTGCCAGTGCAGGCAATGTTCCGGTCAAAAATAATAATACGATTCGTGAATCCCAGCACGTAAAAGTGCGTCCGTCATTTAAATCCAACAGGGATATCGGCTCAGGGACCGGAAGCAGCCATAAACTACTGTACGCCATTATTGGCAGTATTCTTGCACTGTTACTTGCAGCTGGGGGAATTTATTTTTACCTGGCCCGGTCAGGGCAGGCAGGACAGCTTTCGCTTCCGTTTTTTGCTTCTGATACTGACATTGCAAATAATGATGTCAAAAGTGATTCAAATAAGATAAATGCCGCTGCATCTGAAAACAATAATTCCATAATGAATAAAACTCCTGTAAAAGATGCCGCAGATAAAAAGGCTGCCGCAACACAGGAAAAGAGTGTAAATAAACCTGTGGAGGCTGGAAATAACAGTATTGCGTCAGATACAGAAAATGATAAAAGATCAGGTTTTACTGCACTGACGCTGACTTCGACCGGTAAATGCTGGCTGCATGTTGCCGAACAGAACGGAAATGTATTGTTTGAAGGCAACTTACTGAAAGGTGAAAGCCGAAAATTTTCCAGTAAATCAAATATCATTGTCCGGTTCGGTAACCTGAAAGATATGAATATTGAATATAATGGAAAGACATTGCCTGCCGAAGCCACCATGGAACCGGTCACAAGGACCTATACCCCTGCCGGAGAGGGAACGAAATGAACCAGAAATTTTTACCCGTATGCAAAGAGGATATGCAGGAACGCGGCTGGAATCAGCTTGACTTTCTGTTTGTCAGCGGCGATGCATACGTAGACCATCCTTCCTTCGCACCGGCTGTTATCTGCCGGGTACTGGAGGCTGCGGGATATAAGGTTGCGATTTTGCCGCAGCCAGACTGGCGTAACCCGAAGGTCTTTAAATCTATGGGAAAACCGCGCCTGGGCGTGTTAATCTGCGGCGGCAATCTGGATTCCATGCTGTGCCACTATACAGCTGCCCGGAAACCCCGCAGCGAGGATAAATATACACCCGGCAAAGCGATGGGCAAACGCCCGGATCACGCTACTCTTGTATATACGCAGGTTGTTAAAAAAATATGGCCCGACCTTCCGGTGATCATCGGCGGTATCGAAGCCAGTCTGCGCCGTTTTGCCCATTACGATTATTGGGAAGACAAATTGCTTCCCTCTATCCTGACTGAAAGCGGCGCGGATTTGCTGGTCTGCGGCATGGGCGAGACCCAGATCCGGGAGATTGCGGATTATCTGGCCGGCGGCGCGTCCGGCGAAGATCTTCATTATATCCGCGGCACAGCGTATCCGGCAGATTCCATTGACGGTCTTGAGGATTATGTGGAAATTCCCGGTTATGATGCAATCTGCAGGAATAAGGAGCTGTTGGCTGAAGCGTACAGGCTGCAGCATGAAAATGTGGATCCGTTTTACGGCAAGACCATCGTACAGCGAAACAGCCGTAACTTGTTTATTGTACAAAATCCGGCGGCGATGCCGCTGACGGAAGCAGAAATGGATGCTGTTTACGATCTTCCTTATACAAGACAGTGGCATCCCATGTACGATAAATCCGGCGGCATTGCGGCGCTGGAAGAGGTAAAATTCAGTATTGTAAGCTGCCGCGGCTGTTTCGGCAGCTGTTCTTTCTGCGCCATCCACGCCCATCAGGGGCGGATTATACAGGCACGCAGCCATGCTTCTATTATCAAAGAAGCAAAAGAAATGACGGCTCTGCCGGATTTTAAGGGGTACATTAACGATGTGGGAGGGCCTACCGCCAATTTCCGTCATCCTGCCTGTAAAAAGCAGCTGAAGTTTGGCGCCTGCAAAGACCGTCAGTGCCTGTTCCCCAAACCCTGTCCCGCACTGGATGCAGATCACAGCGATTATATTAAGCTGCTGCGTGAGCTGCGTGCGTTGCCCGGAATTAAAAAGGTGTTCATTCGTTCCGGGATCCGTTACGATTATCTGCTGGCAGAAAATAAGCAGCTGTTTTTAGATGAGCTGTGCCGTTACCATGTAAGCGGGCAGCTTAAAATCGCGCCGGAACATATTGCGGATGCGACGTTAAAACATATGGGCAAGCCCGGCAGGGATGTCTATTTAAAATTTGTCAAAGCATTTATGCAGAAAAACAAAGAAATCGGCAAAGAGCAGTATCTGGTTCCGTATTTTATTTCCAGTCATCCCGGGTGCACCCTGACAAACGCCATTGAGCTGGCGGAATTTTTGCGGGATACCGGGCGTCATCCGGAACAGGTGCAGGATTTTATCCCGACGCCAGGCAGCGCTTCCACTGCCATGTATTATTCGGGAATCGATCCGTTTACGGGAAAAAGAGTTTATACCGTACATAATCCCCATCACAAGGCGATGCAGCGCGCGCTGATGCAATACCGGAATCCCCGGAACCGGACATTGGTTATAGAAGCGCTGAAAGAGGGGGGACGGACCGATCTGATTGGCGACGGTCCCCGCTGCCTGATACGGGAAACCCGGACGCAAGGCTCCCGTATGTCAAATCAAAGCCGCAACTCGCAGGGTATACATGCGTCAAAAATGCACAGGCGCAGAAAAAAGGATTAATGAATCTATGAGCAGAAAGGTTTTATTTTTGGTCTGTGTCTGTCTGGCAATCCTGTTGCCGGGCTGTAGTTTTTTTACAGCAAACGGACCCAAAAATACCATAAAAATTTATACGAATTTGGATAAAGGTTTTCTGGAAGCACTGTGCAGCCGTTATAGCGACAGCCTGCCTGCAGAAAAGAAAACGGCTTTTGCCATTACTGACAAAGAAGAGGAATTTTCCCAGGCGGACTGCATCATCAGCGATGCTAAACTGCTGCAGCAAAAAGCAGCAGAGGCTGCATTGCAGAAAATACAGGCCGAGTATGCCGATCTGCTTCCTCAGGGTCTGAAAGACAGGAATGACCAATGGATCGCCCTTTTCTATGATCCTGCTGTGCTGCTGGTTAATCAGGCCTATTCCCGCAAAGCGGGACAGCAGCAGATTATGCACTGGACTGATCTGCCTAACCGGAAGGATGCGCAGATCGTTATGGAAAATCTCAGCGATAACGAATCTACAGTTATGTTCTTGGCAGCCATGTCCTCACGAATGGGCCAGAATGAATTCTTGGCCTGGTTCAAACAATTGCGCCCCCAGATAAAACAGTATGCCAGGCTTCCCATTACGCCGGTGCGTATGGCGGCGACCGGCGATGCGGATATTGCCATTACCCGGAGAAGCCATGTGTTCAAATATCTGCAAAATGATTTTCCGGCGTATATCTTGATCCCCTCAGAGGGCACACCGGTGAATTTATATGGCATCGGCATCACCAAAACAACGAAAAACCAGAAAGAAATGACCGCTTTTATCAACTGGCTGCTGCAGGCACCGGAAGCCAGGACCGCGCTGCTGGCAACCCGGAGCGGGTACCTGCCGGTTCTGCCGCAGGGTGAACAGGGGCAGACTGTCAATATGGACAAACTTTGGTTAAATACATTTTATAAAGACGATACGGCTGTGGAAAAGCTGACGGAGGACTGGCTGAAGGAAATCCGTCTGGCGGATTCCGGGGAGGGAACAAAGTGAAGTTAG
>JAFTZZ010000168.1 GCA_017460905.1 Acidaminococcaceae bacterium
CCGTTCAACAACATTTCCCGTACCTGTATGGAAGCTATGTCCGCAGCTCTGGGCCATACCCAGTCCCTGCATACCAACGCACTGGACGAAGCTATCGCACTGCCGACCGACTTCTCCGCACGTCTGGCACGTAACACCCAGCTGTACATCCAGGACGAAACCAAAGTCTGCAAGATTATCGATCCGTGGGGCGGCTCCTACTATCTGGAATACCTCACCAACGAAATCATCCGCCGCGCCTGGGCTCATATCCAGGAAGTTGAATCCCTCGGCGGTATGGCAAAAGCTATCGCAACCGGTCTGCCGAAGATGCGTATCGAAGAATGCGCGGCCCGTCGTCAGGCTAATATCGACAGCGGTAAAGAAACCATCGTCGGTCTGAACAAATACCGTCTGGCCAAGGAAGATCCGCTGAACGTATTGTCCATCGATAACACCGCCGTTCGTAACGCCCAGATCAAACGTCTGGAAAAACTGCGTGCAGAACGTAACCCCGAAGCAGTTGCCCGCGACCTGGCGGCTCTGACTGCTGCAGCTGAAAGCCGTGAAAACGGTAACCTGCTGGAATGCGCCGTACAGGCAGCACGCGACCGTGCATCCCTGGGCGAAATTTCCGACGCTATCGAAAAAGTTTCCGGTCGTTTCAATGCTGTTATCCACACCGTATCCGGCGTATACAGCAGCGAATTCAGCGGCAACGACGATATGGAAAAAGCCAATGCGCTGGCTAAAGAATTTGAAAAACTGGAAGGCCGTCGTCCTCGTATCTTCCTGGCTAAGATGGGTCAGGACGGTCATGACCGCGGACAGAAAGTACTGGCGACTTCCTTCGCTGATATGGGCTGGGACGTTGACGTAGGGCCTCTGTTCCAGACTCCGGAAGAAACTGCACAGGACGCAGTGGACAACGACGTTCATATGGTCGGCTTCTCCTCCCTGGCTGCAGGTCACAAGACCCTGCTGCCGGCACTGGTTGAAGAACTGTCCAAACGCGGCCGTGAAGATATTCTGGTAACCATCGGCGGCGTTATCCCCGCACAGGATTACGATTATCTGTATGATCATGGCGCAGCTGCCATCTTCGGACCTGGTACCAACATTCCGAAGTGCTGCATCAAATTACTGCAGATGTTAGTAGACCGTGCAAAAGAGGAAGCTGCTCAGGAATAAGCGTAAGAAAAATTATGGCGCATGCCTGCCCCTGTTTTCGCGACAGGGGCAGACAGCCCATTTTGTTTTCTTAGAAAGTTGAGATGATAATCATGCCTGAAATTCCAAAATCCGATTTGCATCCCAGCTGGGTGCCTGAGGAAGCAAATGAAAATTTTGCCTGCTCCGTTATGGGTGGCATTGATACGAAGGTCAATGCAAACTCGGAAGAAAAAGTCTATGACCCCAATGCAGTCCGCCGGGTTCCGTTGCGCAGGAAACCCACTATGGACGAAATCGTTAAGGGCGTAGGCGAAGGCAATCGCGTGATGTTATCCAAAGCGATTACTTTGATTGAAAGTAACGCACCCAAAGATTTTGACAAAGCCCAGCGGGTACTGCAGGGCCTGCTGCCGAAGACCGGCAGGGCGCTGCGTATCGGTATCACCGGCGTTCCCGGCGCGGGCAAAAGTACATTCATTGAAGCGTTCGGTCAATTGCTGTGCAGTATGGGCTATAAAGTGGCCGTACTGGCGGTTGACCCCACAAGTCCTCTGACAGGCGGTTCCATACTGGGCGATAAGACCCGTATGCAGAACTTATCCCGCGAACCCAACTGCTTTATCCGTCCGACGCCTTCCGGCGGTACCTTGGGCGGCGTAGCGCGGAAGAGCCGCGAGACCATGATGCTCTGCGAAGCGGCAGGGTATGATGTAATTCTGGTTGAAACCGTGGGTGTAGGCCAGTCGGAAACTACCGTCCGTAACATGGTAGACTTCTTTATGCTGGTAGTGCTGACCGGTGCAGGTGACGACCTGCAGGGTATCAAAAAAGGCATTATGGAACTGGCAGATGCTATCGTAGTCAACAAAGCGGATGGCGAAAACCTGGCCCGGGCTACGGTAACCCAGGGCGAATATGAACGTATGGTGGAATTTATCCGTCCGGCAACGGAAGGCTGGAAGACCCATGCGTATAAATGCTCGGCACTGACTCATGACGGATTGCCCGAATTATGGGCCGTTATGCGTAAGTTCGAAAAAGATACAAAAGAGTCCGGCGTGTTCCAGAAACGCCGTAAAGCGCAGCTGCTGTCGTGGGTGCGCGGAATGATCGACGAACATCTGCACAATCTGTTCTTCAACGATCCGATGATCAAAGGACGTATTCCGCTGGTAGAGCATTCCGTAGTCAACGGACTGATTTCTCCCAGCCAGGCAGTAACAGAACTGATCCGCTGCTTCGATATGGACCGGGCGGCTGCCAAGCATTATGAAAGCGGCAAATTATGATTTTATGAATCAATGCTTTTAGCACAACGGCTACCGCCTTGGCTGTTGTGTGATACAGGGGTTTTGCGCTGTAACAGGCCAAAACTCCAAAACCCCGGTTCCCGTAAGGAAGCCGGGGATTTTAAATGCAAAAAACGCGTTACAGAGGTTATCTGCAACGCGCTTTGCTTTAATCAGCGGTTCCTTAATACGGATATTCGTTCAGCGGGTCTTCGTCTTTGCCAATCAGGGTGAACATGTCAGTTGTTTCGCGATTGTAGGGCAGTTTTGATTTGATGCGGCCCTGCTCCTGCAAGAGACGTTCCGCTTCCAGCGGCATGCTTTCCATGCGTTTCAGCTTTTTGTAGATGGAAGGACGGAAAGCCCTCCACACTTCCATAATGTTGTGCAGCACCAGGGCGCTGGGAATCTCAAATTTTTCGCGGCCTTCCAG
>JAFTZZ010000169.1 GCA_017460905.1 Acidaminococcaceae bacterium
CTTTATTTCTATCAGCCAAACAGCTTTGCAAAGATTCCTTTCTTTTTCGGCTTCTCTTGTTTCGGTTTTACAATCGTTTGGGGTAGCCGGTTCAGGTACAGTGCATCCGGCAACGCTTTGTTTTCCAGAATGCATTTAGGCCTCGTTTCAAACAGCTCCGTGGCGGTTTCTTCGCCCCAGTGTAATACGATTTTTTCCCGGGCGCCGCTTAAATCGGTATTCCGGTGCCGCAGGTTATGGGCGTCGCTGCCCATAAAGGCCACCATGTTGTTGTTGATCAGCATGTGAACTTTTGCGTGGGGCTTCGGCCCGAACACTCCTGTCAGGCTGCCCCCGTTGCTCTGGGCTACGCAGCCCCGTTTCAGCAGTTCCAGCAGCTTTTCCGGCTTTTCCATCAGCTGCATCTGCCGTTCCGGATGGGCCAGCACCGGCACAATGTCCATGAGCTGCAGCTCATAAATCATTTCTTCCAGATTAGGCGGCAGCATCAGGCTGGGCATTTCCATTAAGCAATAGCGGCTGCCCGCTAAACAGAACGCACTGTGATCCTTCCGGATCAGTTCCAGCAGGTCCCAGTTCAGTTCTGTTTCCGCCCCTGGGTAGATGCGGATGGGAATACCATTCTTGTCTGCTTCCTTTTGTAACTCTTCCACCTTGCGGCGGATGATGTCCCATGTAAGCGTAGTGCTTACATCGATGACGTGGGGGGTGGCAATGATATCCGTGGTGCCATTTTCGGCGGCCATGCGCAGCAGCGCAATACTGGTTTTCATATCCTGGCTGCCGTCGTCCACGCCGGGTATGATGTGAGAGTGAATGTCAATTTGCATGTGGGTCTCCTTCTGGACCTCCTGTTTTACACTTTGAAATGATTCGGCGTGTACGTCGGAATCATCTTCTTCATCTGCGCGATAATTTCATCTTCTTCCCGCAGGCCGACCAGTTCGTTATACTGCGCCCGCAGCACATCCGGGTCTTCGTCTGCCAGAATGGCCTTGCGGATCTTTTTGCGGCTGGTGGCTTCCGTGCCTTCTTCCGCAGTCATCAGTTCTTCATACATTTTTTCCCCGGGCCGCAGGCCGGTGAATTTGATCATAATATCCTTATCCGGTACATAGCCGGAGAGTTTGATCATGTTCCGGGCCAGGTCTACGATCTTGACCGGCTCGCCCATCTCCAGCACGAACACTTCCCCGCCGTTGCCCAGGGAGCCGACTTCGATGACCAGCTGGCTGGCTTCGGGAATGGTCATAAAGTAACGGGTCATCTTCGGGTCGGTTACAGTAACGGGTCCCCCTGCCGCAATCTGCTTTTTGAACAGGGGCACTACGCTGCCCCGGCTGCCCAGCACATTGCCAAAGCGCACCGCCATGAATTTGGTGTTGGGGTATTTTTTATTCAGGGCCTGGCCCAGCTTTTCCGTCAGGCGTTTAGTGGCGCCCATAACGCTGGTGGGGTTCACGGCCTTATCCGTGCTGATAAGCACGAAACGTTCCACCCCGTACCGGCCGGCCGGATCCGCCGTGTAAAAGGAGCCCTGTACGTTGTTCTCCACCGCTTCCCGGGGCTGGTATTCCATCAGGGGCACGTGTTTATGGGCCGCCGCGTGGAACACAATCTGGGGCCGATAGGTTTTAAAGACTTCTTCCATACCTTCCTGATTGGCTATATTCATAATGTAGGGAATCACCTGGTCCTTTTTGGCCTCGGCCTGCAGTTCCCGGTTAATTTCGTAGATGCTGCCTTCCCCCCGGCCTAACAGGATCAGCTGCTTTGGGTCCCGTTTCATGACCTGCCGGCAGATTTCGCTGCCGATGCTGCCACCGGCGCCGGTCACCAGCACCACTTTATCCTGCAGGTATTTGCCGAAGGTCGCCATATCCAACTTCACCGGATCTCGGTTCAGCAGGTCTTCGATCTGCAGGGGGCGCAGGCTCTGGTAATTCACGTTAGCCGCATCGATGGTGGTAAAGAAGCTGGGCAAAATCTTGACAGATACATCCGGTCCTGCCGCGCTGCAGAGTTCCGCCAGTTCGGAGAGCTGTTCGATTTCCATGGAAGGGATGGCAATGATGACTTCTTTTATGTTTTTGTCTTCTACGACACGGGGGATATCGTTACGGGTTCCCAGAACAGGAATACCGTTTAAAATCTGTTTCTGTTTCAGCGGGTCGTCGTCGATAAAGCCCACTACCTTACGGTGATCCCGCTGCCGCAGATCGCGCAGAATGATGTTGCCCGCGTCACCGGCGCCGACGATGAGGACCCGCTTAAAGACGGTATCGTTTTCCTTGTCCCCTTTTTCCACCTGGTACGCTGCCCAGCGGGCAAAGAGGCGGGTGGCAGCAATAAAGCCGATGTTCAGGAACAGGAACATCACCAGCAGAGACCGGGGCAAAGGCGCTTTGCTGGCCGACAGCAGGCCGCCAAAGGCGTAGCGCAGCCCGCCGTACAGGAACGCACCGCAGAGGTTGGCCCCTACGATGCAGAGCATTTCCTTAATGCCTGCGTACTTCCACACCCGGCTGTACAGCCGGAAGGCATAGAAGAAGACGGCAAAACACAATAGATATATAGGAAGGTTCACGAAGAAAATGGAGATGTAGGTATCGTAGCCGGCGCTTCCGTCCGAAAAGCGCAGCAAAATAGCCAGCCATGCCGCCACGCACAGGCACAGCATGTCTGTCAGGAACAGTATAATCGGCATCATATAACGTCGCACAGTTAAATCTTCCTTTCACGATGCAGTACTATTCAATCACATAATACTCCATATTTAAGTAGTATACTAATTATAGGAATAATTCGCCTATTTGTCAATTTTTTTGTAAGCGCAAAATAAAATACCGGATTTCATCATCGGCTGAGTTATGCCATACTTAATGGTATAAAGCAGCCGATATTTTATGTGGCACAACATATCGGCTCTGCACAACTCGACAAATTAAACATGTTTAATTTGTCGTGTGGAGGTGAAACCAACATGGACACGGTAGTTTGACAGTTGCATGAGCAAAAAATCTCTACAGGCCGCAACAGGCCTGTATTTTTTTGTCAAATTTTATTTGTTTTCTTGTGGTTATTTGCGGTTACTTGTGGTA
>JAFTZZ010000170.1 GCA_017460905.1 Acidaminococcaceae bacterium
ACGCCGCGTTTTGCTGCGCGCTGTCGCGTTTCCACTGCGCTGCATCTGCAGCACGGCTTTGCGTCGCGGCGGTTTACGGAACCTTCTTGCGCGGTTGGGGACGGACAGAAATGTCCATACTGGAGTATAATATCACAAAGTAAATGGGCTGTCAATTATTTTATCCAAAGGTACAAATGGAATTAATATAAATTTTATAGTAATTTTTTCAAACCTTTGCTATAATACATGTTAACAGTTCTTTATTCAAAGAAAATGTAACTACATAATTTCAGGAGGCTTCCATGAAAAATATAGAAGCAAAGATCAAGAAACTTTCTGCTGATATTTTAAAGGATTACAGCCAGGGGCGCACCATCGATAAAATGAATGCCTTCACCAGCCCGGATATGGACATCGTGGTGGACATTCTGGAAAAGCTGCAGAAGATCCTGTACCCCGGTTATTTCCGCAATAAGAACTTCCATTTTTATACGGCGGAAAACAACCTGCAGACGCTGGTAGAGGACGTGCTGTTCAACCTGACCAAGCAGATTTCCATGTACCTTCGCTACCTGCCGGAATACAAGGACGCCGACTACCGCACTACCATGGACCGGGCCCAGGAGATCGCCATGGAGTTCCTGTCCCGGATCCCCAAGATCCGCGACCTGGTGGATACCTCCGTGCAGGCGGAATTCGACGGCGACCCCGCTGCCTTTAATAAGGACGAAATTATTTTCTGCTATCCGGGCATGTACGCCATCATGGTGTTCCGGCTGGCTCATGAGTTCTACGATCTGGGCGTGCCCCTGCTGCCCCGTATTATGTCCGAATACGCCCATGGCAAGACGGGCATTGATATCCATCCCGGCGCTACCATCGGCCGTTATTTCTTCATCGACCACGGTACCGGCATCGTTGTGGGCGATAACACCATCATCGGCGATAACGTAAAGGTGTACCAGGGCGTCACCATCGGCGCGCTGTCCACCCGGGGCGGCCAGAACCTGCGCAGCAAAAAGCGCCACCCGACCATCGAGGACAATGTGACCATCTATTCCGGCGCCTCCATTTTAGGCGGCGAAACCGTCATCGGCCACGACTCCGTCATCGGCGGCAACACGTTCATCACCATGTCCGTGCCGCCCGAATCCAATGTCAGCATCAAGAGCCAGGAGCTGCACATCAGCAACAAAAAAGGCCAGACGGATACGCAGGCCAAAGAGCTGGATCAGGACAAGATGTGGTTTTATACGATATAAGGCATATAACAATAAAAACAAAGCCCCGGTTAGTATATAACCGGGGCTTTCATTATCTCTTAATTTACAATGAATGGCGGAGAGGGTGGGATTCGAACCCACGGAGGCTTTCACCTCGCTGGTTTTCAAGACCAGAGCCTTAAACCACTCGACCACCTCTCCGAAAGTACAGTAGAAATTATAATAAAAATTTTGCAATCTGTCAATGAATCTGTTTCTGTGCAACCGGTCAGTGCATTTTTGCACCTGCAGTGCAAACGTACCAGCGGGACATGATTGGTTTACAGTCTCTGTTCCACTTCCTTCAGCACCGTTTCTTCCAGCCGTTTGCCTTCGGCAAGCTGCTGCTGCAGCGCCTGTTCAGCCTCCGTTTTGAAGGCGGCATCCGCCACGCCGCCCAAATTGATGCGGACATTATAAGACGCTACCTGCTGGCAGGCACGGGACAGCAGGGCCGATGCGGCGCCGTCCGTCACCAGCATCCGGTTTCCCTGCACAACCACCGTCAATGCCAGCTTCAGGATGTTGACACAGGCAGCCGTCACTTTCAGGGAAGCGTTTACTGCCGTTTTACTGGCGTTTTCAATTGCAGCTTTACGCAGCGCCGCCTCTTCGTCGGTTGACTTAGGCAGCTTGTATGCCTGCAGGACCAGGGAATACATTTCTGCATCCTCCTGCGCAAAACCCAGCATATCCTGCTGCAGCGCAGCAGTTTCCCGGATAATATCCTGCATTGTATCTTCCACTTCCGCATATTTCTTTCTGCCCACGGTCATATGGGCCGACATCCCTGCCAGCGCGGCTCCCATCGCCCCGCAGACGGCAGCCGCACTGCCGCCGCCAGGCATGGGCTAGGCAGAGTTTAAATCCTGTACAAAGTCTTTGATCGGCTGATCCGCAAAAATTGTTTCCATGATTTTCCTCTATTATCCCTGTTTTTTCGTTTCCTGTTCCAGAAACCGCCTGACCTGAATCACCGCGGCATAGCCGTCCAGCGGCTCCGGCGGAACCTGCAGTCCCAGCGGTACCAGCCGGCGCCAGCCTGTAGGCGGAAACAGTTCCCAGTACAGGGCTCTCGCTTCTTCCGTGGAATTTTTTTCGTCTATTTCATACAGGGGGATACCCGTCAGCAAGTGTTCAACGCTTGCCTTATGCGTCGCACTGTTAGTTCCGTTGCCGATAACGACAGCCCTGAGTTTCCGGCGCAGGGCCCAGGCATTTGCTGCCTGCAGGGTATCGGACAAAAATTTAGCCAGCGCATCCGGAAAGCTTCTGGTCCGCAGCACCTGTACGGCAACGATCGCACCGGATCCGTCAACCAGCGCCACTCCGGTCTTATCCCGTCCGGGATCGATGCCCAGGTAACAGCTGTCAGAGCTATTTTGCATTGTATGGTTCAGACGTCCGTTTTCCAGTGTACCCATACTTCCTCTTATGGCTTTGCAGAAGTTTTCTCCAGATCCAGCCGCAGCTGTACCGGTCCGGCAGTCGTAATATCTCCGTCTGCGAACGCCTTCAACAGGATCCGTCCGCCCATTTTCTGCATTCTGTTCACCGTTTCCACCATGGTGATCGCATTCATGTTCCCCACCTTGCCGGTCATGGGATCCGGCAGCACGCCTTCCTTAACGGACTTCTGGTTCACTTCCTTCAAAAAGAGCATGAAGGCCTGATCCGGGGTAACATTTTTATCATCCATATCAAGGACTTTCTGATGGATCTTCGTTCCGTTTTTAAATACGAGCTTGTTCGGCAGGACTTCCATCCCGCATAACACAGGCTGTCCAAGCACCGTGTTGGCCAGGCAGCGAACCCGTACCAGGACGTTCCCTTTTGCTTTTTGCAAAAGTTCTACGATCTTATCATATTCATCCCTGGGAGCCCAGACAAGTTCGGCTTTTGAATCAGGCTTCAGCCCAACCCGGTTTATCGCTGCGCCGTTAGCGCTTTCCAACAGCCATTTCATCTGCTTTTCATTTTCTTCTGCAGCCAGGCCGCCCTGCAAAATCCCGGCAAATACAACTTCCCCGCTGCGATACAGCATCTGGCCGCCGCGCATGACCGCAAGGCCCTTCTGAAGTTCTTCCGTTTCCGTTTTCAGCTCGCCGATTTCCTCGTTCAGCTTATCTTTGGCCGCTGTCAGCGATTCCACTTCATTCCTGGCAGTTATCAGCGCTCCCTGGGTCGCCTGATACTGTCCCCGGACTTCACTGAGGCTGGTATTGGCGCTTTCCAGATGCCGCTCCGCCTCCGTCTTGGCCGCATTGACCTCTTTAATTTTCCGGTCCAGATCCGCAATAGCCTCGTTTTTCTGTTTCAGCGACTCCATCGCTTTTGTATATTCCGCTTCTGCCGTAACCTTTTCGGCATTCAGGCGGGTCAGCTCCTTCTGCAGTTTTTCCATGCCAAACAAAGCCGTCCTCGCGCTTTCCGACGAAACGGCCAGTATGCCCACAGAAAACAATGAAATCAGTACACCGGACAACACTGTCAGCAATACCGATGTTTTATGCGGCCGCAGTCCAAATATCGTCAGCCGCTTTTTTCCAATTTTACTGCCCAGCTTGTCAGCAATAAAGGCGATTACGCCTCCCATTACTGCCAGCAGGAACATCAGCCGAATACCAAACATAATCTGTCCCGATCCCTTTCGACCCCACCGTCTGTATTTTCAAAACCAGTTTTCAGTAATCCGCCTTTTTCAGCATAACAACGCCGGCGATAAAGCATACGATATTGGATGACATGGCCCCCAGAAACGGCGGAATAACGCCGCCCTTGCCAAGACCGGTCGTAAAGGCCATGATTCCGTAATATACAAAAATTACAATTACGCTGATCCCCAGACCGATGGAAGAGCCGCTGCGCTGGCGCTGGGTCCCCAGGGGAGCGCCCAGCATGGCAAAGACAAAACTGGCCAGCGGGATCGCAAAGCGCATGAATATTTCCGTCCAATAATAGGAAGTAGGCTGTTTCTGCCGTTCCAGGACCTTGATATAGCCCCGCAGCTCACCCAGCGTCATTTCATCTGCTTCTTTCTGCTCCCAGCTGATTTCCCGGGGCGTCGTATTCAGCGGAATGACCTGTCTTTTAAAGGAAGCCCGGCTCTTTATCCCATTCTTTTCATCCATGGTGAACACGGTGCCGTTCTGCAGGACCCATTGTGAATTTTCCCACGTTGCCGTCTTCGCGGTCTGCACCCGGCTCAGCCTGTTTCTATTAAACTCTTCGATGGTCACGTTGTTCATAATACCGGTCTTTTCATCAAAGGACCGGGCATAGGTGATGCGCTGCGTATTGCCGCTCAGGGTCTTGATGACCACGTGCTCCTGAGTTTTCGGTTTCGCGTCACCCTTGATTTCTTCTGCAAGGATGCGTTTGGCTTCGTACTTGGACGGAGGAACCACCTTTTCCGCCCAGACCACGGAAAACATGCTGACAATAAAGCCCAGCGCCACGACCGGGGCAACGATCCGGTAATAACTGATACCGCCGGATTTCATCGCTACGATTTCACTGCTGCTGGACAGCTTGCCAAACGCCATGAGCGTTGCCAGCAAAACGGACATGGGGAACGTATAGTTGATCACTTCCGGCATGCTGTACATAAACAGGCGGGCTACGGAAGATCCGGAAGCACCGTAGGTGGTAATGTATTTTACAATCTTAAACAGCATACTGCTGGCGATAAAAATACTGGAAAAAGAAGCTACCCCGAAAATAAACGGGTAGAACAGTTCTTTCAAAACATACTTGTCTAATAACCGCAACTTCATTTTCTTCCCCCTACATCCTGAAGTTTTCGCCTAAATAATATTTTTTTGCCACAGGATCATTGGCTATGCTTTCACTGTCCCCGTGCAACAATACCTTGCCGCTGGCCAGGATATAGGCTTTATCAACGATACTGAGCGTTTCCCGGACATTATGGTCCGTGATCAGGATGCCGATCCCCCGTCTGGCAAGATGGGCAATCATGCTCTGGATATCGGCAACCGCAATGGGATCGATCCCGGCAAACGGTTCATCCAGAAGGATGAAGGCCGGATCGGTCGCCAGGGAACGGGCGATTTCCACACGGCGGCGTTCCCCGCCGGACAGCGCCGTACCCAGATTCTTACGGATGTGCCCGATCCCGAATTCTTCGATCAGCTCATCCATTTTTTTCAATTGTTCATCATGGCTCAGCGCCGTGGTTTCCAGGATCGACATCAGATTCTCTTCTACTGTCATTTTGCGGAAAATAGAGGCTTCCTGCGGCAAATAGCCGATCCCCATCCGCGCCCGCTGATACATGGGCATCTGTCCGATATCATGCCCGTCCAGCAGGACGGAACCGCTGTCCGGTTTGGCAATTCCCACCACCATGTAGAAAGTCGTAGTCTTGCCTGCCCCGTTTGGACCCAGCAGGCCGACGATGGTACCCTGTTCTACAGAAAGGCTGACATCGTCCACGACTCTCCGCTGTCCGTAAATCTTCACCAGATTCTTCGTCTCGATAATCAAGCTGCTTCATCCTCCATGTCGGACGGCGTCATTTCAACGCGGTCCTTTATATTATACTGCGGGTTAAAATCGGTCCTTCCGTTTGCCATTTGGACAGCGCCTTCCCCGAATGCGGCATTGCCCGTTTCTTCCTGATCCTCCCGCGGATAGAATACCATCTGTACATTTCCTTCCGCCTGGGTCCTGCTGTTTTTACCTGCGGTATTCGTGATCCGGAGTTTATCGCCCCGCACCGTATTCCCGTCCTGGGTCGCAACCGCA
>JAFTZZ010000171.1 GCA_017460905.1 Acidaminococcaceae bacterium
CATTCTTCATCAGCGATGCCAAAGCTGGTAACGCCGATCCCGGACCCCATGTCGATATATTCTTTACCGTACACGTCTTTGGCGAAGCTTCCCTTGCCTCTGACGAATTCTACCGGAAACCGGGCATAGGTATTCGCCACATATTTGGCATCCAGTTCCTGTAATTTGCTCATCTTGTCAACCTCCTGTCACCATAGTGCCTGCGCCTTCGTCGGTCAGCAGTTCCATCAAAATGGAGTGCGGCACGCGGCCGTCCATGATAATCACATTTTTCACGCCCTGGACAATGGCGTCTTCGCAGCATTTTACCTTGGGCAGCATACCGCCGGCAATAATGCCTTCCGCTTTCAGCCGGTGTGCTTCTTCCACCGTAACCGCGGGAATCAGTGTCTTTTCGTCATCCTTGTCGCGAAGGATGCCCGGAACATCTGTTATGAGAATAAAGGTTTCCGTGTTTAACGCACCCGCGATACAGGCCGCTGCGGTATCTCCGTTAATGTTGTAGGCGTTCCCCTCCGCGTCGCCGCCGATGGTGGAAACAACAGGGATGTATCCTTTTTCCAGCAGGTCCAGGATCGGCTTCGCATTCACTTTCGTAACTTCCCCGACAAAGCCCAGCCGGGAATCCTTCGTTTTACATTCGATCAGATGACCGTCCACGCCGGAAAGACCGATGGCGTTGCCGCCATGCCGCTGCAGCAGGTTGACAAGGGATTTGTTGACCTTGCCCGCCAGCACCATTTCTACGATATCTACGGTTTCCTTATCGGTAACCCGCAGACCTTCTACAAATTCAGCTTTTTTGCCAAGGCGGTTCATCAGGTCATTGATCTCCGGGCCGCCGCCGTGCACCAGCACGATTTTTACGCCCACATGCCAGAGCAGCACGATATCTTCCATGACCTGCTGCTTCAATGTGTCGTTGATCATGGCGTTGCCGCCGTATTTGATGACCACGATCTTACCGCTGTGCTTTTTAATATACGGCAGGGCCTGCACCAAACTCTGGGCCCGTTCCGCATTAGAATAGGAATAATTCATGATCTGTAATCCCCGTTTATTTTAACATAATCGTAAGTCAAATCGCAGCCCCAGGCCGTAGCTTTCGCTTCGCCGCTGTTTAAGTTTACCAGGATCGTAATTTCCTTTTCCAGCAAAATTTTTTTGGCGATTTCTTCAGAAAAATCTACGCCCGCCCCGTCTTTGCAGACCGGAAGCGTGCCCTTGGCAGATTTAAAGGCGACATCTACCTTATTTACATCCAAATCCGCCCCGCTGTAACCGATAGCGCACAGCACGCGGCCCCAGTTGGCGTCCGCTCCGAACATAGCGGCTTTTAACAGGCTGCTCGTTATAACACTCTTGGCTACAACGGAAGCAGTTGCCTCATCGGCTGCGCCGGTCACATCGCATTCCAGCAGCTTGGTCGCGCCTTCCCCGTCTCCGGCAATGGATTTGCACAGTGCAATCGTTACCGTATTCAGCGCCTGCATAAAAATATCAAAATCTGCGCCTTCTTCCGCAATTTCTTGATTGCCCGCCAGTCCGTTGGCCAGGATCGCCACCATATCATTCGTTGATGTATCGCCGTCTACGCTCAGCATGTTGAACGTCTTCTGCACATCATGGCTTAATGCCTTCTGCAGCATTCCCGCAGAAATGGCGGTATCGGTCGTAATAAATACCAGCATGGTCGCCATGTTCGGGTGAATCATGCCGCTGCCTTTGGCGATACCGCCCAGACGGCAGGTCTTTCCGCCAATTTCAAATTCCACGGCGATTTTTTTCATGACGGTATCGGTAGTCATAATCGCTTTCGCCGCTTCTTCATCGCCGCTCTCTGACAATGCGGCCGCCAGTTTTCCAATGTGATTGGCAACCGGCGTAATGTCCAACTTCTGTCCGATAACGCCGGTAGAAGCGACAACCATGTCGTCCTTGCCGATGCCAAGCTGTTCCGCGGCAAGACGGCTCATCTCTTCCGCGATTTCAATGCCGTTGCTGTTGCAGGTATTGGCGTTGCCGCTGTTGCAGATTACAGCCTGGGCGATGCCGTCGGCAATATGCTGCTTTGTGACGGTCAGCGGCGCGCCTTTCACAAGGTTCGTTGTATAAACAGCGGCCGCGCGGGCCGGCACCTCGCTGTAAATCAATGCCAGATCGTTTTTATCGTTCCGTTTCCGGATGCCGCAGTAAATACCGCTGGCCTTAAATCCCTTTGCCGCGCAGACGCTTCCTTCTATTTGTTTCATATGTATCATTCCCTCCACTTAAATTTCCAGCCCCGTCGTTTCCGGCAGTCCCAGCACGATGTTCATGTTCTGGATGGCCGCGCCGGAAGCGCCTTTGCCCAGGTTATCAAACCGGGATACCAGCAGGATCCGTTCTTCGTTGCCGGTAACTGTAATTTCCATGTCGTCCCGTCCCGAAAACGCGGCGGCAGACAGGAATCCTTTTTCATCAGCAGCGTCTTTATAGCGGATCAGCGGCCCCTGATAATATGCAGCATAAAGCTCGCAAATATCTTTCACGGTTCCTTTCATATCTTTTTTGAACAGGGGGACCGTAACTTCCATGCCGCTGTAAAAATCCGCGACAATGGGACAGAACACAGGGCTGTTTTCCAGTCCGCAGATAACATTCATTTCCTTCAGATGTTTATGCGTCTGCCCCAGCGCATACTGGCGGGGCGCCTTCAGCAGCGGGTTGCGCTGCGGGTCTTCATAATCTGCGATCATATTCTTGCCGCCGCCGGAATACCCGGTGAGGGAAAAGCAGGTCAGGCTCACATCTTTTGCCAGCAGCCCCCGTTCAACCAGCGGCGCCACCAGGGCAATAAAGCCGCTGGCATGGCAGCCCGGATTGGCAATTCGGTTTGCGCCGGCTATTTTTTCGCGACGGCCGGTCAGTTCAGGCAGCCCGTACTCCCAGCCCGCCGCTGTCCGGTGCGCCGTGGATGTATCAATGATCACCGCGCCGCTGTCCCCGGCCAGTGCAGCCGCTTCTATGGCCGCTGCATCCGGCAGGCAGAGAAAAGCAATATCCGCCTTCTGAAACGCCTCCCGTCGCGCTTCTTGATCTTTACGCACTGCCTCAGCCAGCGTGATCAGCTCTATATCCTTGCGCATGCATAATCTTTCACGAATTCGCAGGCCCGTTGTCCCGGAGCTGCCGTCAATAAAAACTTTCGTCATTTCTACGCCTCTCTACGGCACTTGTCCAATTTGTTTTACCATTATTTCAAGCGCCGTTTTATGATTTATACAATATTAATATAGTTTTCCTGTTTCGACAACTGTTATGATTACACCTCATAATAGTAGAATTTTTTGTATATGTCAAGTTGTTTTTGTATATTTATAAATTTTTAATGCATTTTAATAAAAATAGTTACACTTCCACACAGGTTCGGCTTTTAGTCCGGATACAACTCATAATTTGCGAATAAAATTAAAAACCGCTCTCGCGCAGTCAACAGATCCATTATTTCTGTTTAACCGGAAGAGAGCGGTCAGGAATTTCTGTATTATATTCTGTCAAAAATATTTCAATTCCCGTTTACAGATAGCGCCGGTTAC
>JAFTZZ010000172.1 GCA_017460905.1 Acidaminococcaceae bacterium
CAAGCTCCAGCCGGAAAATCTCCACAGGGCGGGCCGTCCGTTCCAGTTCAATCCCCTGCCGTGCATATTCATAGAGCTTTTTGCCGTTGACCTTCAGGGCGGAATACATGGGCGGAACCTGTAAAATTCTGCCGCGAAAAGCGGTCAGACACTGTTCCATCAGTTCCGGCGTAATGTTGGGAACCGGTTTTTGCTCCAGCACATTCCCGCTGTCATCACCGGTATCCGTACGGATTCCAAAAATTCCTTCCGCGCGGTAACACTTGCTGCCTTCTGCCGCGTATTCCAGAAGGCGGGTGGCGTTACCGGTAAAAACCGGCAATACACCGGCTGCGTCCGGATCCAGCGTTCCGGAGTGCCCGGCTTTTTTTGTGTGATAAATCTGCCGGATCCTGCTGACCACATCGTGGGACGTCATGCCCGGCGGTTTGAGTACATTGATGATCCCGTCCGTCATACGAACAGTTCCTCAAGCGCTTGCAACACTGTTTTTTCCGCTTCCTTTAACGGTGCATAGATACTGCAGCCCGCCGCTTTCTGATGACCGCCGCCGCCAAAGGACAGGGCGATCTTTGCCACATCGATTGCTTTGGAACGGAAGCTGACCCTTGTCAGATTCGCTTCGACCTGTTTGAACAGCAGGGCAATCTCGACGCCTTCGATATAACGGGGATACGAAACAAACGTATCCGTATCTATGTTGTGATCATAAAGCTCCGGCGCGATCTCTACAAACGCAACCCTGCCGTCATGCAGGAAGGTCAGCGTTTTCAGCACTTCACCCAGCATCTCAACCTGATGGCGGGATTTGACTTCCATATTGTCGGAGATCGTGCTGGGATTCACGCCTAATTTTAGCAGCGCAGCTGCTGTTGCCAGCGTATTGGAAGTCGTGTTGGAATATTTGAAGGAACCGGTATCGGTGTACAGGCCTTCATAAATACAGGTTGCCATATCAATATTGAGCGGAACTGCCATCGTCAGCAGCAGGCTGTATATGATTTCTGCCGTGGCGGCGGCATCTGCGTCCAGATACAGGTAATCCGCGAAATGAGTATTCGTTTTGTGGTGATCAATATTGAGGACAGCCAAAGCGTTTACCGCTTCCATGGCATTGCCGGCCCGGTCGGCGGAGCTGGCGTCAATGACGACCAGCAGATCCGCTTCCACCGATTCACCAGCGGCAAAGCGCCGGTATTCCTGAATGCCCGGCAAAAATGAATACACCGCAGGAATGTCGTCGTCAACATTCATGACGACTTCTTTTCCCAGTGACCGGAGGGCATGCATAAGGGCCAGAGAGGAACCCAGCGTATCCCCGTCCGGACTGACGTGGCTGACGATGACGATCTTATTTGCCTGTTTCAGCAGTTCGCCTGTTTCTGACAGTGTGCAGGTTTTACTCATCTTTGTTTCCTTCATTTTCTTTAATCTGGCGCAATAAGCTGTCAATATGCGCGCCATATTCCCAGGATGTATCTTTTTCCAGCAGCAGCTCCGGCGCGAACCGCAGCCGGATCCGTTTGGCGATTTCCGTGCGTAGAAAGCCTTTTGCCTTATTTAACGCCAGCCATGCCTGTTCCTGTTCCTCCGGGGAACCGTACAGGCTGACATATATTTTGGCCTGGCTCATATCATCTGTCAGATTCACTCCCGTTACTGTTACCAGTTTTATCCGCGGGTCTTTGATATCTAACAGCAGCATATTGGAAATCTCATGCTGGATTGCTTCCTGGACCTTTTCAACTCGTAATCTTGCCATAGCTCACCTTTTAACAGGGCGCTCTTATTCCGGAGCAACCTCTTTCATAACATATACTTCAAACTGGTCGCCTTCCTTGATGTCGTGGAACTTGGCAAGGGTAATGCCACATTCATAGCCGGAGGCTACTTCCTTCACGTCATCTTTGAAACGGCGCAGGGATTCCATCTCGTCTTCGGCGATAACGATGCCGTCGCGGACGACGCGGATCTTGGCGCTGTTGGTAACCTTGCCTTCAGTTACATAGCAGCCGGCGATCAGCAGCTTGGAAATGGTGATGACCTGGCGGACTTCGACCCGGCCGATTACATCTTCTTCAAACTTCGGCGCCAGCATGCCTTTGATTGCGGCTTCCACATCGTTGATCGCATCATAGATGACCCGGTACGGGCGGATGTCGACCTTTTCATTTTCCGCAACCTTGCGGGCGTTTGCGTCCGGGCGCACGTTGAAGCCGATGATCAGCGCGTTGGCAGCCGAAGCCAGCATAACGTCCGATTCGTTGATCGCGCCAACGCCGGAATGAACCACCGACACCTTGACCTCTTCATTCTGGATCTTGACCAGGGACGCGCAGAGGGCTTCTACGGAACCCTGTACGTCTGCCTTGACAACAATGTTCAGTTCCTTCAGTTCGCCTTCCTTGATACGGCTGAAAATATCGTCCAGCGAAACCTTGGCAGCCTTCTGCTGTTCCGCCTTGGCCTTGGCAATACGTTTTTCCGCCACGCTGCGGGCAATCTTTTCATCAACTGCGTCCATGATATCGCCGGCCTGGGGAACTTCATTCAGGCCCAGCACTTCCACAGGTGTGGAAGGTCCGGCTTTGCGGACTTTTTCACCGCGGTCATTGATCAGCGCGCGGACACGGCCGTGCGTCGTGCCGGCAATGATGTAATCCCCGATGGTCAGCGTACCTTTCTGGATCAGGACTGTCGCAACAGGACCGCGGCCTTTATCCAGCTTGGCTTCGACGATGGTGCCGTGCGCAGGCAGTTTGGGATTGGCTTTTAATTCTTTCACTTCCGCTACCAGAAGGATCATTTCCAGCAAGTCGTCAATACCCTCATGGGAACGCGCCGAAACGGGAACCATGATCGTATCGCCGCCCCAGTCTTCCGGAATCAGTTCCATTTCGGAAAGCTGCTGCTTTACATGCTCGGGATTGGCGTCAGGCTTATCCATCTTATTGATGGCAACGATGATCGGTACCCCTGCCGCCTTGGAATGATTGATCGCTTCCACAGTCTGCGGCATTACGCCGTCGTCTGCCGCGACGACAAGCACAGCGATATCTGTGGAATTTGCGCCGCGCATGCGCATGGCAGTAAATGCCTCATGGCCCGGCGTGTCGAGGAACGTGATCTTCTGACCGTTAATTTCAACG
>JAFTZZ010000173.1 GCA_017460905.1 Acidaminococcaceae bacterium
GCGGAGGCTGTGATCCGGGGCGTCCTGACTGCGACCCGCGCCCATGGCCTGTATCTGGCGGTACAGTGCTGCGAGCATCTGAATCGGGCGCTGGTAGTGGAGGAAGAGGCGATGGAACGCCTGGGTCTGACCCAGGTCACGGTGCATCCGGTGCCGGAAGCCGGCGGCAGCGCTGCCAGCTGCGCCTTTGACCTGTTTGCGCAGCCAGTGGTGGTGGAACGCGTGACCGCCGACCTGGGCATGGACATCGGCCAGACGCTGATCGGTATGCACCTGAAGCGGGTCGCTGTACCCGTGCGGCTGCAGGTGAAACGAATCGGGGAGGCCGTACTGACGGCAGCCCGGACCCGTCCGCCGCTGATTGGGGGAGAACGGGCAAAGTATTTTTAACATACAAAATATCTGAACGGTGAAAGGAGTCCTGACCATGAACGTACATGTGGTAAATCATCCGCTGATTGCGCATAAGCTGACGATGATGCGCGACAAAAACTGCAACAGCAAGAATTTCCGCGAACTGTTAGGGGAAATCGCGTCCCTGATGACCTATGATGTTACCAAAGAGTGGGAGACCGAACCGGTAGAAATTGAAACGCCGCTGGAAAAAATGACAGGCACCCGCCTGAAAGGGGAAGTGACCATCATTCCTATCCTGCGTGCCGGACTGGGACTGCTGAATGGCGTGCTGGAGATGATCCCCCATGCCCATGTGGGTCATATCGGGCTGTACCGCGATCCGGAAACCCATAAGCCGATGGAATACTACTGTGGGCTGCCCAAGCAGATGGATGCCCGGTGCATCGTGGTGGATCCTATGCTGGCTACCGGCGGCTCGGCAGCGGCAGCCATTACCATGCTGAAGGAAAAGGGACTGAAAAATATCTGCCTGATGGTGCTGGTTGCGGCGCCGGAAGGCATCGAAGTGATCAATAAAGAACACCCGGACGTGGAAATCTACACTGCGGCCGTGGACCGGGAGCTGAACGACAGGGCCTATATCCTTCCGGGTCTGGGGGATGCGGGCGACCGCGTTTTCGGAACACTGTAATAGCCCATGTGAATGAAGGCGCATTACGTTTGGGCGGTGCCCTCCGGGACAGGCTTTAAAGTTAAAAATAAGGAATTAAAATGAGCAATAATAATGAAGTAAGACCGGACTGGGACCATTATTTTATGGAGATCGCCCAGGTGGTCAGTAAACGTTCGACCTGCCTGCGCCGCAGTGTCTGCGCGGTAATCGTGAAAAACAAACAGATCCTGGCTACAGGCTATAACGGGACGCCCAAGGGAATGCCTCACTGCGGGGAAGTGGGCTGCCTGCGGGAGCAGCTGCACGTGCCCTCGGGTAAGAACCACGAACTGTGCCGGGGCATCCATGCGGAACAGAATGCCGTGGTACAGGCGGCGGTGCACGGGGTATCGGTGGAAGGCGGTACGCTGTACTGCACCAACCAGCCCTGCGTGGTCTGCACCAAGATCCTGATCAATGCGGGGATCAGGCGCATTGTTTTTAAGGATCCCTATCCTGACAAGCTGGCGGAGGATATGCTGGCGGCTTCAGGGATGCAGGTGGATATCCTGGACCGTCCGGAGGGTTTAAAAGATTGAATAAACAGACGCGTAACGGAACCGCTGTGCGGAAAACAAGTAACAGCGGCGCCGCTGCGTCTTCTTTTCACGAAATGTTTTGGTAACTATTGAGAGGTCTGCCGGTTGTATATTTTAGCTTTTGTCATTGCCTTGCTGGCATGTTTCCTGCTGACGCCCTACGTCAAGCAGCTGGCCTTTAAGATCGGGGCGGTGGATAAACCGAATGAACGAAAAGTACATAAACAGGTAATGCCGCGGCTGGGGGGACTGGCGATTTTCCTGTCCTTCCTGCTGGCGGTCTTTTGCAGTCTGCCGATTACCCGGGATCTGCTGGGGATACTGCTGGGTGGATGCTGGATCG
Source organism: Acidaminococcaceae bacterium (assembly GCA_017460905.1). Classification (GTDB taxonomy): domain Bacteria; phylum Bacillota; class Negativicutes; order Acidaminococcales; family Acidaminococcaceae; genus Succiniclasticum. The sequence goes on from JAFTZZ010000173.1 coordinate 1,952, forward strand.
TCATCGTAGGCATTCTGGATGACAAATATTCCCTGCCTGCCAAAGTGAAGCTGCTGGGACAGATCCTGGCCGCCGTTATTTTGGTGGTTTTTGACATAAAAATTGAATGGCTGAACAATCCTTTTGGCGGCTATTTTTATCTGGAATACCTGTCCATTCCCTTTACAATATTCTGGGTTATCAGCTTTATCAACGTGGTCAATCTGATCGACGGGCTGGACGGACTGGCGGCCGGTGTTTCCGGCATTGCTTCCATCACGATTATTTTAGTTGCTGTCCATCAGGGATATTATCCGCTGGCCACGCTGACGGCGGCCCTGGCCGGCGGAATCTTTGGATTTATCCATTATAATTTTAATCCTGCCACGATTTTTATGGGGGATACGGGCAGCATGTTCATCGGCTACATGCTGGCGGCAATTTCTATTTTCGGCGCTGTGAAAAGCGCTGCGACCATTGCGCTGATCGTGCCGGCGGTAGCGCTGGGGCTGCCAATCATGGATACGGCTTTTGCCATCCTACGGCGGTACAGCAACGGACGGCCCATCTTCCAGCCGGACAAAGGGCATCTGCACCACCGGCTGCTGGCGCTGGGGCTGACCACAAAACAGGCGGTGCTGCTGATGTATGCTATCAGTATCGTCCTGAGCCTGGGCGCCTTTGTGCTGGCGCTGGCCAATGTGTATATTGCCTGCGCGGTCATAGCGGTGATCGTTGTGGCTGTGGCCATCGGCGCCAAAAAGATCGGCATCCTGAATGATAAAATGTAAGCGGCCTGTCCTGTGTAAGCCGGAAATTTAAGGAACCGGAAAGGAGACCTTGTTTTGCAGAAACTGAAAGTCATGACGGTGTTCGGTACCCGTCCGGAAGCGATTAAGATGTGCCCGCTGGTACTGGAATTGCGGAAGCACCCGGAGGCCGTCGAGCCCATCGTAGCGGTTACGGCACAGCACCGGGAAATGCTGGACCAGGTGCTGGGCCTGTTTGCCATAAAGCCTGATTTTGACCTGAATATTATGACCAGCGGCCAGACGTTATACGATGTAACAGTGAAAGCCCTGCTGGGTTTAAAGGATGTCATTGCGGAAGCCCGGCCGGACCTGATCCTGGTCCATGGGGACACGACAACGACCTTTGCCGGTTCCCTGGCAGCCTATTACGCCCAGGTCAAACTGGGGCATGTAGAGGCGGGACTGCGGACAGGCAACAAATTTTCCCCGTATCCGGAGGAAATGAATCGGAAACTGACCGGTTCCCTGGCGGATTTTCATTTTGCCCCCACGGCGGTAAGCCGGGAGAACCTGTTAAGGGAAAATGTGGCAGATGACAGTATTTTTGTAACGGGCAATACGGTCATTGACGCACTGAATACGACGGTAAGGAACGATTTTGTCTTTACCGACCCTGTGACAGAACGCGCCCTTGGCAGCGGGAAACGGCTGATCCTCATGACCACCCATCGCCGGGAGAATCTGGGGGAACCCATGCGGCAGGTCTACCGGGCCCTGAAGTCCGTATTGGAGCAGCACCCGGACGTGGCGGCGATCTTTCCCGTACATAAAAATCCGAAGGTGCGGGAAGTGGTGCAGGCAGAGCTGGCCGGTATCGACAGGGTCTACCTGACGGAGCCA
>JAFTZZ010000011.1 GCA_017460905.1 Acidaminococcaceae bacterium
CGCGCGCTGCAGATTGCCGGTGAGGTAAAGGCTGACTGGGTCATTACCCCGGAAGCTGTACTGCCGGGCTATCATTTTTATAAAATCGACCCGGAACAGCGGCTGGACGAACAGCCTGCAGCTTATTTGCATCCATTGCTGGATCTGGTCAGAAAGAACTGCCAGTACCTGTTTTTGGGCATCGGAGAATATGATACGCAAGATAAATGCAATTACAATTCCTGCTTTGTCTTCGGCCCGGACGGTGAGCTTATCGGCAGACACCGGAAGAACCATTCCCACGGCTACGGGGGCGAAGGCTGGGTGACGAACAGCATCGTTGTCGAACCGGTGCAGGTGGGAACCGTCAAAACCGGCATCATGGTCTGCTCCGATGCATGGTATATCGAATGTCCGAAATGCCTGGCGGAGCAGGGGGCTGAACTGCTGGTAGATATTGCAGGCTGGCCTATCTCCAAAGAGTGCGGCGATCCCCTTCCGTCGTGGATCCGCTGCTCCAACGAGACAAAATTGCCCATGGTGCTTTGCAACCAGACCGGCAACACAGAGTGGCTGGATTTTACGGTAGGGCAAAGCGTCTACATTGAAGACGGAGAAGCAAAACTGACCTACAGCGGCAACGACGCGCTGCTGTTGTTTGAGTGGGACGAAAAAACCAAAAGGGCAGTGTCGGATGCGTTTACCGTAATTAACTTTTAATACAGAAAGGCTGCGTTGATCCTATGTCCGGAATCAGAGCAATTTCCAAATCATTATGCTATCTTCTTGTATCTTTGTTTGCCGTGTCGAGCCTGCTGTCCGGCTGCGGAGGGAAAACTCCTGCCGGTAGCGATAAGGGAAAAACGGATACTGCATATACCGTTACCGATTTTCAGGGTACAAAAGTCACCTTTTCTAAAAAGCCCATGCGCATTATCGCCCAGTCCATGACCTTTGACACGCTGCTGTTAGGCATTGTGCCGCCGGAACGGCTGGTAGCCTGCAATATTTTGTGCCAGAAGGAAGATTCTTCTTTTGTTGTGGAAGAAACCAAAGACATACCTGTCAAGCTGACCATGTTCAATTATATTCCGACCGATTTGGCTTTGAAGTTGAAGCCGGATGTAATTGTACTGCCCAATACGGCTAAGCCGGAAATGATCCATACGTTCCGGGATTTGGGCTTTCCTGTCGTAATCTGCAAATCCATCAATTCGATCCAGGATGTGCGCGATAATATGACGCTGCTGGGCAAAGCTCTGCAGGAAGAAGCGGCAGCGGCAAAAGCCATTGCGGAAATGGATAGGCAGCTGGAAGAAATCCACCATGTACTGGAAGCGAAAAAGAAACCCTGGCCGGTAGGCATGCTGGTTTCCCAGATGACCAGCTACGGTGGCAAGGGCAGTATATTTGACGTACTCTGTACGGAGGCGCACGTGAATAACGGCATTGCGCACGTTGGTCTGCACAGCGGGGAAAAGCTGACAAAGGAGCTTGTCATCAAGGCTGACCCTGACTTCTTTATGGTTTCTGCTCCGCAGAAGACAGACAATTATAAAAGCGAAGAGTTTAAGAAGGAGTTTCTGTCGGACCCAGCGTATAAAGGCCTGCGTGCATTGAATAATATTGTGGAAATACCGAATAAGTACCTGTACACAAATTCCCAGAACTGCGTCTATGCCATCAAGGGGATTGCAAATTATGCTTACGGTAATATTTTTGACCTGAAAGAAGAAAAACTGATTAAGGGGTATTAGTGCAGGAAGATGTGCTTCCTAATGTTAAATTTATAGTTAAGTCAGAAAAAATCAAAAATAAACGATTTTTCTTGACTTAACTTTTTGTTTTGATAAAATAGAGGCAGAAATTGGTTTACAGGTGGTGATCAGATGGAGCGTAAGATTATAAATGATTTACTGGCATGGAAGGACAAAGCAGACCGAAAACCATTGCTGCTGAATGGCGCGCGTCAGGTTGGTAAAACCTATATCCTGCAAAAGCTGGGGCGTGAACAGTTTGAGAACATGGTGTACGTGAATCTGGAAAAGAATCTTCTGGTTGCTGGCTTTTTTCAGGAGAATATTGATCCGCGCCGCATTCTTCGATATCTGGAAGCCAGTGCTCAGGAGAAAATCATTCCGGGAAAAACATTGCTTGTCCTGGATGAGATACAGGCTTGTGAGAGGGCCCTTACTGCCCTGAAATACTTTTGCGAAGAAGCGCCGGAGTATCATGTGGCGGCGGCAGGCAGCTTATTGGGTGTTGCGATTCATCGGGAAAAATATTCGTTCCCGGTTGGGAAAGTCGAAACGCATACGCTGTTCCCCTTTGATTTTGAAGAGTATCTGCTGGCCTGTGATAAGGGACTGCTTCTACAAGAAATCCGGCAGGCTTTTGCGGCAATGCAGCCTTTGCCTGAAGCGCTGCATCAGGAAGCTGTGGAACTGTATCGGGAATATCTGATTGTGGGCGGCATGCCGGCCAGTGTAGAAGCGTATATAAAGAGCGGCAGTTTTTTAAATGTGCCTGATGTGCAGGGTGAAATTGTCAATAATTATGTTGCGGATATGGCAAAGTATGCGGACAATACGGAAAGCGTCCGCATTCGGGCGTGCTTTCAGTCCGTTCCGGCGCAGCTGGCCAAGGATAATAAAAAATTCCAGTATAAAGTGGTGCAGCGCGGAGGCAGCGCCGCTTTGTTCGGCAGTGAGATTGAGTGGCTTGCTCATGCGGGCGTGGTGATGAAATGCCAGCGCGTACAGCATGCGGCAGAACCGTTATCAGTGTATGCGGATCTTTCTTCTTTTAAATTATATATGGGCGATGTGGGGCTTTTGACGATGCAGTCCGGCATTTCGCTTGCTACCGTCCTGTCCGGCGGGGATAATACATTCATGGGGGCGGTTACGGAAAATTATGTGGCGCAGCAGTTTGCGGCAAAGGGATATCCTCTTTTCTACTGGACGAACAGCGGAACCGCTGAACTGGATTTTCTTTTACAAAAGGGCAGCGATGTGATTGGCGTGGAAGTGAAAAAGGGAGAGCATATCCGGTCGCGCAGTCTGAGCGTTTTTGTAAATGAGTATAACCCGGCGTATTCCATTCGCCTGTCATTGAAGAATTTCGGAGAAAGCAATGGAATTAAATCCATTCCTTTGTACGCGGCTTTTTGTATTTGAGATGAGGATGGGCAGTTGTTTCCGGAAAATATGATATAAAACACAAAATCCGTTTCCCGATGAAAGGGGGACGGATTTTGTGCTATATTTTTCATAAAATCTTCATGGTATTTGGTTAAGAAGTATGCTAAAATAAATATGCAGAGTTTCTTTGCTTGGTGTGCGGGCAGAAAGGCCCTGTGCCGGAGGCAATCGTTCCGAAATATAAGAAGGAGTGATTGCATGATAAAAAATTATAAAAATTTCAAAGTGGAAAATCGCATGAACGACGCGTTTGCCAAATTTATATTTGCAAACGAAAAACGCAAGCAGCTGCCACTGGATTTGATTAATGGTTTCTTTGAGCTCGAAGGGACTGCCGAAATTAGGGATTTTGAATTCAGTGACAGGGAGCTTGACAGAGAGAGCGAAGAGGGCAAAGGCGTGGTTTTGGATGTGGTTGGACGATGCAGCGACGGCACGCTTGTCAATGTGGAGGTTCAGCTGGAACAATTCCAAGAAATGGGTAAACGGACACTGTATTACTGGTCGCAGCTGTATAATCGCCGCCTGAGGAAAGGGGAAGAGTATCCCAATCTGGCTCGCACGGTGACACTGAATCTGTTGGATTACAAATTGTTCAAGGATGAGGAATGGCCGGAATACCACAGCTGTTTCGCGGTGCTGAACACAAAAGACTTGCAGCACCGGCTGACGAACAATCTGGAGATTCATTTTGTAGAACTTCCGAAGTGGCATCACGACGGAAGTCGGAAGATGAAGCGGCTGGAGCGGTGGCTGATGTATCTGTCGTCCCAAACGACTGACGAAGAAAGGAGGCAGCTGGCGATGGAAGATGAAAATATCCGTACAGCGATGGAAGCGGAGAGGGAATTTGCCAAAGACCCAATGCTGATTACCGCATATGAACAACATCAGAAGTACCTTTGGGATAAACATGCGCGGGAAGCTTTCGTGCGAGAAGAAGCTGAAGCTGCCGGTTATGAAAAGGGCAAAACAGAGGCGCTGAAAGAAGTTGTAGCATCTTTTATTGCTAGCGGTATGAGCGTAGAAGAAATTGCTTCACGTTTGAAGAAAGATGTTGAAGAAATCCGGAATTTGCTGGATTAAGCGGTCTTACTTTGCAATTTGTCTTGAGTTAATTATAAAAGGCCATTGTAAAATTTTAAAATTGAACGATTGTCTCCTTAATTGTTATAAGCACACAAATGCAGCTTGCAGATTGAATGCAGGCTGCATTTAATATATGAATGGTTTTTGTTGTTTATCGCGTATATGCAGTGGAAGCTATCGCGAATAAAAAAGCCGCCGTTTCCGGCGGCTTTTGATAATCGTTAAAAGTGGAAGGTTGAAGTCAGTACGAATGTTCTGGGTTCGCCAACGTTGGCTTGGGTTCTGCCTTCGGTAGGTGTCCAGTATCTCTTGTTAAATACATTGTATACTTGAGCCTTTATAGTGACGGAGTTTTGCCAATTTTGGCATTGTATGCGGCACCTAAATGAAGGAGTGTATGGGATGGCATAGTAACAGTTTTATTTAATTGTACCGGAGAATCCCCCGAATACTGAACACGTGCAGTTAATGCCAAATCTTCAATTGGTTTATAAACAAGTCCTAACGAGCCTGACCATTTGGCTACCTGACTGATTGCTTGCTTTGTCCTGACATCTTCTGCATTAACACGGGAAATGCCGCCAATAATTTCCCATTTATTGGCAATCTTTCCTGCTACAGTATATTCGAAACCTTTATTTTTCTTATCATCAATTTGGGTCAAGAATATGTTTCCCTTTGAGTCGGTATACTCTCCGTAATTTGCTTGTTTGATTGTATAGTAGGCAAGGGTATGAAGCAAATCTTTATTAAATAATAGTTTCAATTATGCTGGTTTTGTTGTATATTTATGATTAGATATTTCATAAGGAGCGATAAGTATGCAGAAGTTTTTCAGGGAAACGAGATATTTATTTTTGTGCCTGTTGTTGGCAGGGCTGCTGGTTGTCGCGCTGTTCTGGGCCTTAAGCATCGGTACGGTGAAATTGCCTTTGGAACAGATTTATTCTGCTGTTGTCAATCAGCTGCAGAGCGATACGCCCTTGGACGCCATGGGGAAGGGGCCGGTGCATGATATCGTCTGGCTTCTCCGCCTGCCGCGGCTGCTTTTGGCGGCTGTCGTCGGCTGCGGGCTTTCAAGCTGCGGTGTAATCATGCAGGCCATCGTGAAAAACCCGCTGGCCGATCCCTATATTCTGGGTATTTCGTCGGGCGCCTCACTGGGTGCGACGGTTGCGGTACTGTTGGGAGTAGGAATCAGCTTTGGGGAGAATTTTATCGGCATCTGCGCATTTATCGGGGCCTTTGCGATTTCCCTGGGCGTGGTGTTTATCTCCAATATGGGCGGCCGTTCCAATTCCATGAAATTATTGCTGGGCGGCATGGCGTTAAGCGCGGTTTGTGGAGCTTTCTCCAGTTTTGTAGTCTATTTTGCCAATAATAAAGAGGGAATACAAACGATTACCTACTGGATGATGGGCAGCTTTGCCGGAGCCAAATGGAGTAATCTGGCAGTGATAGCGCCCATTGTCATTTTGGCAGTGGTGTTTTTCTGGAGCCAGAGCCGTATCCTGAACCTGATGCTGCTGGGGGATGAATCTGCCATTACGCTAGGCCGGGACCTGCATCTGTACCGTCAGGTGTATTTGTTGGTCAGTTCTCTGGTTGTGGGGTTTGCGGTATACTCGGCAGGCATGATCGGCTTCGTCGGGCTGGTGGTGCCTCATGTAGTGCGTATGCTGATCGGCACCGACCATAAAAAACTGATTCCGGTTACCGCGCTGACAGGCGCTATCTTTCTTGTGATCGCAGACGGATTGTGCCGTATCATCATACCGAGGACGGAACTGCCGATCGGTATTTTGATTTCCCTGATAGGCGCGCCCTGCTTTGTCTATCTGATGATCAAACGGACTTATGGATTTGGAGGCAACTGAGCATGGAAATATTAGCCGAAGCCGTCAAGATGTTTTTAGGCAACAAAGAAATATTAAAAGGGATAGACTTTACGCTGCATAATAAGGAATTTGTTGGGATAATCGGGCCTAACGGCAGTGGGAAAAGCACATTTTTAAAATGCGTGTACCGGGTGCAGAAGCCAACGGCCGGAACGATTGTACTGGATGGCAGGCCGCTGGACGAATTGTCGTTCCGGGATTCGGCGCTTAAGCTGGCTGTCGTGGCGCAGCACAATTTCTATAATTTTGATTTCAGTGTTCTGGAAGTTGTGCTGATGGGCCGTACGCCACATAAAAAAATATTGGAACGGGATAACGCAGACGATTACCGGATTGCCAGGGAAGCGTTGAAAACCGTGGAAATGGAAGCGTTTGAAAAACGCAGCTTTTCCACCTTGTCCGGCGGCGAACAGCAGCGTGTCATTTTAGCGAGGGCGCTGACACAGCAGACGGAGTGCCTTGTACTGGATGAACCGACGAACCACCTGGATATCAAATACCAGCTGCAGATCATGGATATTGTCAAACGGCTGAACTTATCGGTAGTATCCGCCATCCATGACCTGAACATCGCAGCCATGTACTGTGACAGGCTGGTAGCGTTGAAGGACGGGCAGATTGCAGGGGTAGGAACGCCCCGGGAGCTGCTGACAGAGCAATTCATTTATGATATGTATGAAGTGCGGTCAAAGGTGTACGAGGATAAAAGCACCGGACGCATCAATATCGTATATCAGCCGCAGCATTTACAGGAAAAGTAGAAGGTTGTTGAATAACGCGTTCTATGATGATAGCAAAGTTTTAAATATATAGCGCAAAATCCGTCTCCCTTTTTATCGGGAAACGGATTTTGTGCTTTTTA
>JAFTZZ010000174.1 GCA_017460905.1 Acidaminococcaceae bacterium
CCTGCCTGCTGCGGTAGGAATGTACGTGCTGGCCGGACCGATTTCCGGCACGCTGTATGGCACGCTGCAAGCGGCGCCGGTCATCGCCCATCTGGCGCCGTCCGTTGCATTTCTGGGGATTTTCCAGGTAACGACGGGGGCGCTGCAGGGAATCGGAAAAACGGCGGTTCCCATGTGGAACATGCTGTTTGGCGCTGCCTTGAAAGCGATTGCCGTCTGGCAGCTGACTTCCGTGGCTGCCTTTCATATACTTGGCGCTGCCTGGGCTTCAAACATTAATTTTGCGGCAGCTGCCCTGATTAATATTTTGTTTTTATATAAGAATAAAATTCCCTTTCCGGTTGCGGACAGCCTGAAGATTCTGGCGGCTTCCTTATGTATGGGCGCTGCAGGCAGGATGGCTTCCCTGCTGGCTGCGGAAAAGGCGGGGATCGTGGCCGGTTTGTGCGCGGGCATGGCAGTCGCCGTGCTGGTGTATGTTGCTGCGGTGGTTTTGCTGGGGTGTATTACCCGGGAGGAAGCAGCGCAGCTGCCGGGAATCGGAAAATTTATCCGGAAGAAGCAAGGGAGGTAATGGACATGGCCGCTGATCATTCTCTGAATTGCAATACTGAAAATAGCAAAGGCTCGCTGACAATCGTTGGTCTGGGACCGGGCGCAGCCGGACATCTGTCGCTGGAAACGCTGCAGTTATTGGAAAATAACGCTGTGATCCTGCGAACGGAGATTCATCCCACTGTAGCTGAATTAAAAAACAGGGGCATTTCATATGTCTCCTGCGATTCTTTTTATGAGAAGGAAGAGACCTTTGAACAAGTCTATGATAAAATTGCCGCATTCGTTTTAGAACAGGCCAGAGGGAAAAATGTAGTCTATGCGGTTCCCGGCAGTCCGCTGGTGGCGGAGCGTACCGTTGTGCTATTGCGGGAAAGGGCGGCGGAACAGGGAGTGCCGCTGCAGATAAAGCCGGCCATGAGTTTTCTGGATCTGGCTTACGTTGATTTGGGCATTGATCCGATTGAAGGCCTGCGGATCATCGACGCGCAGGATTTTGAGGCGCTGGCGGATGCAGGGCGTTATCCGCTGATGATCACCCAGGTGTACAATCAGATGGTGGCTTCCGATATGAAGCTTTCGCTGATGGATGTCCTGCCGGATGAAACGGAAGTCTGGTTCCTGCGCAATCTGGGGCTGGAGGATGAGGAATGCCGGAAAATACTGTTGTATGAAATTGACAGACAGCCGGTGATCGATCATCTGACCAGCGTGTTTATTCCGCGCCAGCCGCAGGAGGTACTGCTTTCTGTATTACAGGAGCCGGAAAAAGAAGAGGTTTCGGTTTCTGACGGCGCTGACGAAGCAGAAGGCGAGTTTGATTTTGCGGAAGAACCGTTGTCGGAAGCTGTGGTTGCCGGTGAAGACGGTCACTGGAAACGCTTCCCGCTGCTGCCGCGCAAAACGGAATTTGATGTGCGGCCGCTGTCGGATGTGATGCAGGTGCTGCGCGAGCCCGGCGGCTGCCCCTGGGACAGGGAACAGGATTTTGCAACGATTCGCGCGAACCTGATCGAAGAGTGTTATGAATTTTTAGAAGCTGTGGACGATAAGGACGTGCATGGCATGATGGAGGAGCTGGGGGATATCCTCATGCAGGTGGTCTTCCATGCCCGCATGGCAGAAGAAAAAGAATTATTTACGCTGCAGGATGTGATTGACTGTGTGACGGATAAGCTGATTGAGCGTCACCCCCATGTGTTCGGGACGGTGCAGGTTGCCAACAGCGATGAGGTGCTGACGAACTGGGATGCGATCAAGCTGCAGGAAAAGCCGGAGCGGAAACGGATCCTGGACGGGATCTACAAAGGGCTTCCGTCCCTGCTGCGGGCTAACAAGGTACAGCGGAAGGTGGCAAAGGTCGGGTTTGACTGGACAGAGACAGAACCGGTCAAAAACAAAGTGCTGGAAGAATGGAAAGAATTCAATGAAGCGGTGGCAAAAGGGAATGCAGAGGAAATGGAAAAGGAATTGGGCGACCTCTATTTTTCCCTGGTAAATTATGCCCGGCATCTGGGTGTGGAAAGCGAAACCGCGCTGAACCGCTGCAACAACCGTTTTACCGGACGCTTTGCGCATGTTGAAGATTGCGTGGAAAAATCCGGTAAAGAATGGCAGGAATTCACGCTGGATGAACTGGATGCGTTTTGGGATGAGGCAAAAGCTGCGGAAAGGAAATAAATTATGGCGACGCATGAACGTGATAATGAAAAAAGAGGCAGTGCAAGGGATTTCCGCCTGGTCCTGATCATTCTGGTCATTATATTTTTAGGTATTCTGGGACGTCAGGAATATAAGATTTATCAGATACAGAAGGAAGCGGAAGCCACGCAGAAACGGGTCGAGGAGCTGCAGAAGGTGCAGGCTGACCTGGAAGCGGAACGCAAGCGCCTGTATGATCCGAAATATATTGAAAAGCTGGCGCGGGAAGACCATAACTACGTAAAGAAGGATGAAGTGCCTATATTCATTGTAAAAGACAAAGAAAAACAGGAGACGGAATCCGGGAAAAGTGACGTAAAAAATGAAAAAGAGAAACAGAACGCCGGGGAAAATGCTGAAAAAAAGAAGGATAATTAGTATTTTTGTTGACACTGCTTCTTTTGAAATGATAAAATTACATGATTTATTTTTTGAGCAGGAGGATTTTTTATTAAATGGCAATTGAAGTTGGATCTATCGTAGAAGGTGAAGTTACCGGTATTACTAATTTCGGTGCGTTTCTTCAGCTTCCCGAAGGAAAAACAGGGCTGATTCATATTTCCGAGGTATCCAATGTTTATGTAAAAGATGTACATGATTTTTTGAAAGAGCATCAGAAAGTCAAAGCCAAAGTGGTATCGATCGATGCCCGGGGCAAAATCGGGCTTTCCCTGAAACAGCTTGAAGAAAAGCCGGAGGCTCCTGCCAAACCTGTAAAGCCAAAGGTGAATCCTGTGCCGGAGAAAAAAGCTCCCCATCAGGCGGCGCCCTTGTCTTTTGAGGATAAATTATCTAAGTTTATGAAGGACAGCGATGACAGATTGCTGGATCTGCGCAGGAATACGGAATCCAAACGCGGAGGCCGTGGCGCAAGCCGAGAACGATAAATACAGGCACTCCCTGAGAGTGCCTTTTTTTGTTTAAAATGGGTTATACGGAGCCGTGAATGAAGAGCACAGTGCTGGAAGCAGTTCCCCGGACGCTGCGAAAAAAGCTGGACAGGACAAAAAAATATGTGGCGGCAGTCAGCGGCGGCGCGGATTCCCTGGCATTGGCAGAAGGCTTATGGCAGGCTGGATTTGATTTTGTCGTCTGTCATGTGGAGCATGGGATACGCGGACAGGAAAGCCTGGAAGACGCCCGCTTTGTTGAAGCGTTTTGCCAAAGCCGGAACATCCCGTTCTGTTGCAAAACCGTTCGCGCGCCGGAGTATCGCGTACAGGAAAAATTATCGCTGGAGGATGCGGCGCGGCAGCTTCGCTATGAGGCTCTTGCGCAGTGTGCGGACGAAGTGGGGGCGGATTTTATCCTGACGGCGCATCAGAAGGATGATCAGGCGGAAACATTTCTGCTGCGGCTGCTGCGAGGGTCGGGTACCAGAGGTCTGGGGTCGATTCCGTTCCGGCGGGAGCGGATCATGCGTCCGCTGCTTTCCCTTACCGGTCAGGAGCTGCGCGAATATTGCAGGACGAGGCATATCGAATGGCGGGAGGACCGGACAAATCAGGACCTTCACTATGCCCGCAACCGGGTACGGAAACTGGTGATTCCCTTGCTGGAGGAAAATTTTTCGCCAGCCGTTACAGATATTTTATGCAGGACAGCAGCACATTTACAGACGGATTCTCTTTTTCTGGAACAATTGGCGGCAGAAGAGCTGCAGCAGCGGCTGCGTGTTCCTGCGGCTTCGCAGAAAGGCGTACTGCTGGCGGCAGACTGGGATCAAATTCCGGCTGCGCTGCGTTTTCGGGTGTTGCGGCAGTTCTGGCAGAAGGCCGGCGGCAGACAGGAACTGTCGGGTCTTAATCTGGAAGATATGGAACAGCTGATCGGGAAAAAGAGCAGCGGCAAAAAAATTTTACTGCCGGACAGTTGGCAAGCGTTATATTCTTATGATAAACTAATATTATTCTCTTCGGATAATATGCAGGCGGTACAGCAAAATGACTGGCAGTGTATGATCCGCTGGGATGAAATTCCGCGGGCGGCTTCCGCTGCCGGGGAAGAAGGCCTGGAATGCCGTTTTCCCGACGGCAGGAAAGCACGGCTGTGTATTGTGCAGGGTATGCCTGCCTATACATATCGGCGTCAGATGGTTTACCCGCTGGACAGGCTGCAGAGACTGGGCGGATTTCTGTCATTTCGTCACCGGAACCCGGGAGACCGTATTTTCCCCCTGAAAGGGACCGGCCATAAGACGCTGAAAAAGTATCTGATGGAATGCAGGATTCCGGTGGAACACCGGGATGAGCTGGTAGTCGCGGCAGTGGGGAGCGAAATCGTCTGGCTGCCCGGGCTGGCAAATGCCCGGTGGCCTGAGGCAGATGAGCAGGACTGCCGGTTCCGGGACTGGCTGTTTATCAATTTACTTTCATAATAATAATCATAATTAAAGGTGGTGTTCTTTGTGCATGAAGATATAAAGGCTGTTCTGATCAGTGAAGAACAGATAAAAAAAAGAGTGCAGGAAATGGGAGAACAGTTGTCCAAGGATTACGAGGGCAAACGGGTCATCATCATCTGCCTGCTGAAGGGCGCGGCGTATTTTGCCTGCGACCTGAGCCGGGCCATGTCGATTCCTGTACGTATGGATTTCATGGTAGCTTCTTCTTACGGCAACAGTACGAACTCTTCGGGCAGCGTAGCAGTGCGGCTGGATGTCAGTGATGACATTGCGGGCGCGCATGTCCTGCTGGTAGATGATATTATTGATACCGGGCTGACCTTTGCCCGGGTGAAGAGCCTGCTGGAAACCAAGAAACCGGCTTCTATCAAGACAATTGCCATGTGTGATAAGGAAGACCGCCGCCAGAACGGACTGGAGGCCGATTACGTGGGCTTTACGATTCCGGATGAATTTGTCGTCGGGTACGGCCTGGATTATGCGGGCGATTACCGCAATCTGCCGTTTATCGGCGTTTTGAAGCCTGTCGTCTATGCGCGGGCATAATAGTTTTGTGATTTGAAAGGAGGAAACGTTTTTGTATAAATTCTTTAAAAACGTCGCCTTTTATCTGTTGATCGTTGTTGCGGCAATCTGGGCCATGGATCATTACGCGGCCGGCAGCACGAACAAAACAGACATATCGTATACTGCTTTTATCAAGCATGTACAGCAGGATGAGGTGAAGTCTGTTACGATCAATGAGAACGGGATTACCGGTCTCTTAAAAGACGGAAAAGTATTCACGACTGTTGCGCCGAATGACGCGACGCTGATTCCCACGTTGCGTTCCCGGGATGTGGAGATCAAGGCGGAACTGCCGCCCCAGACTCCCTGGTGGGCCAACCTGTTAAGCACGCTGCTGCCGATGGTCCTGATCCTGGGGCTGTGGTTTATGCTGATGAACCAGAGCAGCGGCGGCAGCCGCATGATGAATTTCGGGAAAAGCAATGCGCGCCGGTATGATGAAAGTAAAAATAAAATTACCTTTAAGGACGTGGCCGGTGCGGATGAGGCCAAGCAGGAGCTGCAGGAAGTCGTGGAATTCCTGAAGCATCCCCAGCGCTATAACGCGTTGGGCGCGAAGATTCCCAAGGGCGTGCTGTTATACGGGCCGCCCGGTACCGGCAAGACCCTGTTGGCACGCGCCGTAGCCGGTGAAGCCGGTGTGCCTTTCTTTACGATTTCCGGCTCGGATTTTGTGGAAATGTTCGTCGGCGTAGGCGCTTCCCGTGTTCGTGACCTGTTCGACCAGGCGAAAAAGAACGCGCCCTGTATCGTGTTTATTGACGAGATTGACGCAGTCGGTCGTCAGCGCGGCGCCGGTGTAGGCGGCGGCCATGATGAAAGGGAACAGACCCTGAACCAGCTGCTGGTTGAGATGGATGGTTTCGGTATCAACGAAGGCATCATTATGATTGCGGCCACCAACCGGCCGGATATCCTGGATCATGCCTTATTGCGCCCGGGCCGTTTTGACCGGCAGATCGTGGTAGACCGGCCGGATATGCGCGGACGCGAGGCGATTCTCAATGTCCATGCCAAGGGTAAGCCTATGGCGCCGGATGTTGACATGAGCACCATTGCCAAGCAGACGACCGGATTTACGGGCGCCGACCTGGCCAATCTGGTTAACGAAGCGGCGCTGCTGACGGCCCGCCGTAACGTGCCGATGATTGATATGAAAGCGATGAACGAAGCGGCGGAACGCGTGGTCATGGGACCGGAACGCCGCAGTCACCTGGTCAGCGAGCCGGAGAAAAAACTGACGGCTTATCATGAAACAGGACATACCCTGGTCGGCCTGCTGCATAACGACGTGAATGTTGTGCATAAAGTTACGATCATTCCCCGGGGACGCGCCGGCGGCTACACCATGAGCCTTCCCAAGGATGACCGCAATTACCAGACCAAGTCGGAGATGCTGAATGAACTGCAGATGCTGTTGGGCGGACGCGTAGCCGAAGCCATCGTGCTGAAAGATATTTCCAGTGGCGCCAGCAGCGACTTGCAGCGGGCGACCCAGCTGGCAAGGCAGATGGTCACCCAGTACGGCATGAGCGACCGGTTGGGCTCGATGACCTTCGGGCATCCGGAGGAAGAAGTGTTCCTAGGCAGGGACATTGCCAGGGAACGTTACAGCAATGAAGTTGCCGCGGTCATTGACGAAGAGGTTCGCCGTCTTATGGATGAAGCCTATAAAGGCGCGGAAAAACTGCTGCTGGAAAACATGGACAAGCTGGTGCTGATTGCGGAAACCTTGCTGCGCAAGGAAACGCTGGATGGAAAACAGCTGCAGGAGCTGATGCAGCAGGGATACCTGACCGAGGACGGCCCTGCGTTGCAGCAGGCGGAACAGGATGCCGGGGAATTTGCCGGATTAGCATAAAAATTATCTTAACAGGAATGACAATACGGAGGCGTCGGTATGCGTGCCAAAATTTTAGGGTTGCTGCGGGAAAATATGCCGGAACCGGTTTCCGGAGAAGAAATCTCAATTCAGCTGGGAGTTTCCCGAACCGCAGTATGGAAGCATATTCAGTCTTTGAAAAATGCGGGATATGATATCGAATCAGTCCCCAAAAAAGGATATATTTTACACAAAGCCCCGGATCTGCTGCGCCCGGAAGAAATCGTGGCGCACTTGTCTACGAAGTGGGTAGGGCATCATATTCATTATCTGAAGGAAGCGAATTCCTCAAATGAAGTGGGCAAAGGACTGGCAGACAAGGGCTGTGCGGACGGTACGGTCATCGTTGCGGAAGAGCAGACCAGCGGAAAAGGACGTCTGTCCCGGGGCTGGTTTTCCCCGGCGGGCTGCGGCGTCTGGTGCAGCGTGGTACTGCGTCCGCCGTTCATGCCTTCGGAGGCTTCCAAATGCACGCTGCTGGCTGCTGTCGCGGTCATTAAGGCAATCAATAAATACAAAGGGGTCAACGCAAAGATTAAATGGCCCAACGACGTGTTGCTGGAAGGCAAAAAGATGGTGGGCATCCTGACCGAGATGAGCGCTGAGTTTGGCCGTATCAACTACATCGTCATCGGGACCGGCATCAATACCAACGTGCCGAAATCTATTGTGCCGGATGAATTAAAGGATCTGGCAATTTCCGTAGCGGATGTGGCGAAAGAACCGATCCGGCGGGTACAGATCCTTGCCGATTATCTGCAGAATATTGAAGATTTGTATGAAACGGTCTTGCAACAAGGGTTTGGCCCGGTCCTGGACGAATGGAGAAAATATTCGGATACCATCGGCCAGGCGGTAAAGGTGATAGCGCCGGATAAGACCTATTTTGGTACGGCAGTGGATATTGATGAAGAAGGTCTGCTGATTGTTAAGAAAGAAGACGGTACACTGGAAAAGGTCATAGCCGGGGATGTGTCTATCCGTCCGGCGGCGGCCCAGGGCAAACGGTATTCCTGATACCGGCCTGTTGGGGAATTTTCCTCTGAACAGTAAATACTGCAATATTTTTCCGGACACGATAACGAATTTTTAAATTTTTCTTGCATAATTCTTACATTTTGGTATATTCTATTTTTGGAACAGAAAACTGCTGCATAAGAGTTTTCGAGTTTGATTTAATGCTGCAGGGCATGTATCTTCTTGGGCGGTATCGGAAAACGGTGCGCCGGGGTAATCAGGGTACAAATTTTAAAACCTGCAAGGGAGGCGGCTTATGTTACTGGTAATCGATGTAGGCAATACGAATACAGTTGCTGGTATCTATGACGGGAAAAAACTGATTGATAATTGGCGTTTTTCTTCGGACCGTTCCAAAACGGCGGATGAGTTTGGTATGTTCATGACCAGCATGCTGGGCTTTGCCGGAATAAAGAAAGAATCTGTGACTGATATTATCATATCCAGCGTTGTACCGCCGGTATTGGTTCCGTTATGCCATATGTGCGAGCGGTATTTCAATATTAAACCGCTGATCGTAGGGCAGGGGCTGAAGATTGGCCTGCAGCTGCGTTATGAAAATCCGAAAGAAATTGGCGCGGACCGCATCGTGAATGCCGTAGCGGCCTATGATCGCTATGCACATTTGAAAAAACCCATGATCATTATTGATTTTGGTACGGCAACCACATTCTGCGCGTTGCTGCCTAACGGAGAATATTTGGGCGGCGCTATCTGCCCCGGTATCGGAATTTCGTCGGAAGCCCTGTTCCAGCGGACTGCAAAGCTGCCGCGCATTGAACTGATCCCGCCGAAAAAAGCAATCTGCGGCAATACGGTTGACGCTATGCGTTCCGGTATCATGTTCGGCTACTACGGACTGATCAAAGAGATCGTTTCCCGCATGAAAGAAGAATTAGGCGGGGATGCGCTGGTTATCGCCACCGGCGGTTTTGGCAATACGATGGCCCAGGGAACGGATTGTATTGACGAAGTTGACCAGATGCTCACACTGGAAGGCCTGCGTCTTATTTTTGAGAAGAACAAAAAATAAAATCAGATACCTGTACGGGCGGAGAGGGCATCCTTCCGTCCGTATTTTTTTGAGGAAGGATTAACTATTTTTCTGTCGGGCTTTGTTATGGATGTTGTTTATAAACGGGCAAAGCAAGACGGAAAAACGGAGAAGGACATGAATATCGGAAATGTTGTATTGGAGACGCCGGTTGCGCTGGCGCCCATGGCCGGTATCAGCGACCTGCCGTACCGGGTCATCTGCCGCAGGCTGGGCTGCGGGCTTACCGTTTCAGAGATGGTGAGCGCCAAAGGCCTTTTATATAAAAATGAAAAGACCTTTGCCATGCTGCAGATCGATCCGGAAGAACGGCCGACGGCTATCCAGCTCTTTGGTTCGGTCCCGGAGGAACTGGCGGAGGCGGCCAAAATCGTGGAAGCGTCCGGTGCGGACATCGTTGATTTCAATATGGGCTGTCCGGTTCCCAAAGTGGCAAACAACGGGGAAGGCTCGGCGCTGATGAAGACGCCAGAGCTGGCCGGGCGGATTCTGGAAGCTATGGTAAAAGCCGTTTCCATTCCGGTCACGGTAAAATTCAGAGCCGGCTGGGACGAGACCTGCCGGAACGCGGTGGAAATTGCCCGCATCGCAGAAGCTGCCGGCGTGGCCGCAGTAGCGGTGCACGGACGGACCCGCAGCCAGTTTTATATGGGCAAGGCGGATTGGACGATCATTCGCGAAGTTAAGGAAGCGGTGCAAATTCCGGTGTTTGGCAACGGGGATATCTTTTCGGTGGAAGACGGTCTGCGGATGCGGGAAGAAACCCATTGCGACGGACTGATGCTGGCCAGGGGAGCATATGGGAATCCCTGGCTGTTTTCCCAGCTGCGCGCAGCGCTGGAAGGCAAAACGGTTCCCTCGGTCAGTGTGGAAGAGAAACTGCAGATGATTGTGAAACATGCCGGTGCGCTGGCCGCGTTTAAAGGGGAGCGGACCGGTATCCGGGAAATGCGCAGCCATGCGTCGGCCTATATAAAAGGTCTGCCAAAGGCGGCTGAATACCGTGAAAAATTCCATAAGGCAGAAACCCTGCGGGAGCTTTGCGATATGGTCAGCAGCTACGGCAGATTTTTGGGAATATATTGATTCTATGCATTTGCCTGATTGTTAATTTTATGGCAATGTGATACAATATCAATTCGAAAAAAAGTCTTTGCAGGGAATTTTATGGACAGGGTCGGAGAACAGAAAGCCAAAAAAAAGAAAACCGTGATCAGTGTCAGCCTGGGTTCTTCCAAGCGGGATGCGAAAGGCGTCATGACACTGGGCGATACGGAAATTGAACTGGAACGCAAAGGGACGGACGGCGATATCCGCAGGGCCGGGGAGCTGTTGGAGCAGTACGACGGGAAAGCGGACGCTATCGGTCTCGGCGGTACGGATTTATATCTGGTAGCCGGAGAACGTCGGTATGTTTTTGCGGAATCGGCAAAATTGCTGAAACGGGTCCGCTATACGCCGGTATTGGACGGCAGCGGCTTAAAAAATACGCTGGAGCGTATGGCAATCCGGTATCTTGCAGAAAACCGGATCGTTGATTTTGCCGGAAAAAGAGCGTTGCTGGTCTGTGCGGTAGACCGGTTTGGCATGGCCGAAGCGCTGGTGCAGCAGCAAAGCCGCGTGGTTTTTGGCGATATCATCTACGGTCTGGGCTTCAATGTCCCTGTCTGCAGCCTGTCCTCCTTAAATCGCTGGGCCTCGGTCCTGGTTCCGGTGATTACCAAATTTCCCATCGAATGGATGTATCCTACCGGGAAGAAACAGGAGAAACACATTGACAGGCATCCGGAATATTTTCTGGAAAGCGATATTGTGGCCGGTGATTTTTTATTTATCAAACGCTTTATGCCGGCACGGCTGGAGAATAAAGTGATCATCACCAATACGGTGACAGGGGAAGACCGGCAAAAATTAAAAGCTGCCGGCGTGAAGATACTGATTACGACGACCCCCTGCCTGCAGGGGCGGAGCTTTGGCACAAATGTGCTGGAGGCGGCTATTGTAGCGGCTTCCGGCAAAAAAACGGCATTGCGGCCGGAAGAATACGAAGCATTTATCCGGCAGTATGAGATAATACCTTCGATAGAACATTTGCAGTGAGGAGTTAAAGGGAATGGAAAAGTTCGCGTTTGTGCTGCACCCTCTTTCTGTAGAGGATATGCAGCGTGTTTCACCGTTTGTCAGGTGCATCCCTGATTCCTTGCTGGAGTATGTCCTGAAAAAGAAAAAGCCGTTTACGGTTTCCCATATTACCGGGGTGAAAAGTCCCTATGCGGAAGCGGAGGGCTGGTTTGTCGGCTGTCCGCTGACAGCGAAACAGATGGTAGAGCTGCCGGAAGAGTTTGTCATTGACAGAATCGTGGAGACCGGTAAGATTGCCGAAAAACTGGGCGCAAAAATCCTCGGTCTGGGCGCCTTTACATCCATTGTGGGAGATGCGGGGATTACGATTGCAGAGAGGCTGAACATAGCGGTAACTTCGGGCAACAGCTATACCGTAGCTACGGCGCTGGAGGGAACGCGGGAAGCGACCCGGCTGATGGGCAAAGACCTGCGGGACGCAGAAGTGGCAATCGTTGGCGCCAGCGGTTCCATCGGTTCTGCCTGTGCCCGCATTTTGGCCCGCGAGGTGCGGCATATTAACCTGATTGCCAGACGGCTGGAGCCGTTGGAGGAATTAGCCCATGAACTGAACGGCCAGGGCGCCGCGACTTTTTCTGTAAGTTCCGATATCAAATCTGGCCTGCATAAGGCAGACGTTGTAATTGCCGTGACCAGCGCGGTAGATTTCATTATCGATCCGGCGAATTTGAAAGCAGGCGCGGTAGTCTGTGACGTAGCGCGCCCCAGGAATGTTTCCCGCAGTGTTTCCGCGCAGCGCGATGATGTGCTGGTCATCGAAGGCGGCGTCATTCATGTGCCGGGGGAAGTGGATTTCCGTTTTGATTTCGGGTTTCCGCCGCAGACCTGCTTTGCCTGTATGGCAGAGACGATGATCCTTGCGCTGGAAGGACGCTATGAAAATTTTACGCTGGGGAGAAACCTGCAGCCTTCGCAGATCGATACGATTTCTTCACTGGCCAGGAAGCATGGATTTACGCTGGCGGGCTTCCGCAATTTTGAACATGCGGTTACCCGGGAAACGATAGAGCGGATCAGAACGAATGCCCATTTATAAAATTTGACAACAATAATGGAAGAAATTATAATATATATTAATTGTTTTTAAAGAAACGCTGATACAGAGTATTGGCCGGCGCTTCTGAAAATTCTTTAGCAATGAAATCCGGAGACTGTTTTTAAATATTGTGTAAAGTGGAGGAATGATCATGACATCGAAAGAAACAATACTGACTGCCGAAGGCCTGGCAAAGCTGGAGGCTGAGTTAGAGGAGCTGCGCACCGTCAAGCGCCTGGAAAATGAAGAGCGGCTGCATGAAGCGATTGCGCACGGCGACCTGAGCGAGAACTCGGAATATGTTTCTGCAAAAGATGAACAGGCCCGTATTGAAGGCCGTATCCTGGAACTGGAGCAGATGGTCAATACTGCGAAAGTAATCGATAACACGAAGAAGCGTAAGACCAAGGTTGAACTGGGCGCCACCGTTGATATCGAAGATCTGGATCCGGAATTTGAAGAAGACCGCATGCAGTCCTATACTGTTGTCGGCACGACGGAAGCAGATCCCTTTGCAGGACGTATTTCCAACGAATCCCCCATCGGTTCCGCAATTATGGGTAAAAAGGTGGGAACAGTCGTAACCGTTCGTACCCCGGTTGGCGATCATCAGTATAAAATTACAAAGATTAAATAATCAGGAGAAACAGCATGGCAGAAGAAAAGAAGGCCGCGCAGGGCAAACAGGCCCCGGCAATGGATATCAACGAACAGATGCAGAACCGTATTGATAAGATGCATAAATTGGAAGAACGGGGAATCCGTCCTTTCGGGCATCGGTTCGACTGGACGCATCATACGAAAGAAATCCGCGAGAACGTGGAAGAAATGGAAGCAGGCGGCGCCGAAGTCAAAGTTGCCGGCCGCGTTATGGCAATCCGCGGTCACGGAAAAACCAGCTTCCTGGATTTACAGGATAATACCGGCAAGATCCAGCTGTATGTACGTAAAGATATTCTGGGCGAAGAAAACTATTCCATTATTAAATTAATGGATATCGGTGATATTATCGGCGTTACAGGCCCTGTATTCAAGACGCATATGGGAGAGCCTTCCATTCGTGTTGAAAAGCTTGAATTCCTGTCCAAGGCACTGAAGCCGCTGCCGGAAAAATGGCACGGTCTGACGAATGTGGATCTGCGCTATCGCCAGCGGTATGTTGATCTGATCGTCAATCCGGAAGTAAAAGATGTATTTATCAAACGCAGCCAGATTATCCGCAGCATTCGCGAAATTCTGGATAACGAAGGGTTCCTGGAAGTTGATACCCCGGTGCTGAACACGATTTCCGGCGGTGCGACAGCCCGTCCTTTCATTACTTACCACAATGCGCTGGATATCCAGATGTACCTGCGTATTGCGACCGAACTGAACCTGAAACGGCTGATCGTAGGCGGTTTGGAACGCGTTTATGAGATGGGTCGCATTTTCCGCAACGAAGGAATTGATATCAAACATAATCCGGAATTTACCAGTCTGGAACTGTATCAGGCGTATGGCGACATGGAATCCATGATGGATATCACGGAAAAGATCGTTACGGAAACCGCGCAGAAGGTGCTGGGAACGTTACAGATCGTGTATGAAGGGCAGGAAATCAATCTGGCCGGCCCGTGGCCGCGCATTACCATGATTGATGCGGTAAAACAGTACAGCGGCAAAGATTTCAATGGCGTGACCGATCTCGCCGTAGCCCGGCAGATGGCAGATGATGCCCATGTCGCTTATGAAGAATCCTGGGGTATCGGCAAGATCATCAATGCGTTCTTTGATGAATTCGTAGAAGATAAACTGATCCAGCCTACTTTCATTTACAAATATCCGAAAGAAATTTCCCCGCTGGCAAAGAGCAGCGTGGAGGATCCGGAAATCACAGACCGCTTCGAAGGCTTCATTTACGGCCGCGAGCTGTGCAACGGTTTCACCGAACTGAATGATCCCATTGACCAGCGCGAACGCTTTGTCAAGCAGATGGAAGAGCGCGCTAACGGTGACGAAGAGGCAGGCATGATGGATGAAGATTTCATCAATGCGCTGATGCACGGACTGCCCCCGACCGGCGGTCTGGGAATCGGTATTGACCGTTTCGTGATGTTCCTGACAGGCGCCGTTTCTATTCGCGACGTGCTGCTGTTCCCGACGATGAAGCCGCTGGCGCAGGATAAAGCGGAAGAAGAAAATGCCGAAGAGAAGTAATAAATGATAGTAAAAAAAGGGGCTGTAACAAAATAGTCCCATTATCGGCATCCGAAAGGATGCCGATTTTTTATGTACAAAAAGAAAAAAGAGACCCCGAAAGGCCTCTCCTTCTGGTATAATTTAAGTATGCCAAATCCCAAATTAAACCATA
>JAFTZZ010000012.1 GCA_017460905.1 Acidaminococcaceae bacterium
ACGCACAGTCCAGTCGTTTTTCAATCTTTTCCCAGGGAGTCAGCAGGTCGCTGAGGGAAATCAGGCAAAAGTCGCAGATCAGCGGAGCGCCCAGCAGTGCCGCGCCGGAGCAGGCTGCGGTTACACCGGGAATTACTTCAATATCAACCTCCGGATGGTCGGCAGCCACCTGGCACATGATACCGGCCATGCCATAGACACCGGCGTCACCGCTGCTGATGATGGCAACGGTCTGCCCTTTCAGGGCTTCGTCAAGCGTTGCTTTGCAGCGGTCAACTTCTTTCCGCATCCCATTAGAAACGAACCGCTTTCCGGGAAACTCATCCCTGATCAGGTTAACATACACATTATAACCCGTAATGACATCACAGGCTTCCAATGCCTTGATGGCACGTTCCGTCATCTGCTCTTTACCGCCGGGCCCGAGACTTACAACATAAATTTTGGCTGCCATTTTCTGCACTCCTTTTATGCGATATTTTACAAATCATTATGAAGAATTTCAATTTTCGTTTAATGCTGTATATTATATATCTCTATTCTCAGCGCATAACCATAATCGCGCTGTTATTTCACTTTATAATCAGGCTGCTCGTTAAAATCAACCACAAAATCCTCTGCTGCTACCGCTAACGTCACACCGTTCCTGCTGGTCTTGCGCAGCAGCAGTTTGCCGCCTTTACTGTCCAGTACGGCAGCCCTTTCGCAGACATTATCCACGCCTACGGTTTTTGCCACAAATGAAGACGGCGTAAATTCACCTTCCACTGCATTCAGCTCCTCTGCCGAATAAAACCGGATCGGCAGTGCGTATTCCTTCGCAAAAGACAACAGGCCTTTTTCGTCTTTCTTTACATCAATGGAGGCAATTCCTTTGACCACGGTCAGCGTCACTTTAAGCTTCGTCAGCTCCTGGATCACAAGCTCTTCAATCTTGTCCATGGACGTGCCCTTACGGCAGCCGATGCCCAGATGCAGGATACGGGGACGCAGCACAACGGTTTCTACAAAAGGCTGTACGGATTTGCGTAGCGAGATCGCCATGCCCACAGGGCCTTCCTCCGCCAGGACCAGCCCTTTGGGCAAGGGTCCCCGAATCGGAAAATCGCTTTTTACGCCAACTTTTTTACAATCGACAAGATAAGTAGCAAAAGTTTTCGCTCCAACCATGTTAAAGATCGCCATACCATGCCGGGCCGCCCATTCGTCTACCGCAAACAGATCGTTCACATCTGTAGCCGTCGTAATGACCGGAACCGAATGCAAAAAGTCCGCAATCCCTGAGGCGAGACTGTTCGCTCCCCCGATATGACCCGACAACAGCGGAATCACAAATTTCGCCTGTTCATCAATGGAAATAACCGCGGGGTCTTTCGTTTTGCTCTTAATATAGGGTGCAATACTGCGGATAGCAATGCCTGTTGCGCCAATAAAAACCATCAGCCGGCATGCCGAAAACGCCTCCCTGCACATTTCCAGCAGGGACGGCCGGATTTCCTGTAATACCTTATCCGTATCCTTATAGCGTTTGGTCGTAAAAATCCCGGTCTCAAACCCGCAGGAATCAAGGTATTTTTTCAGTTGGACGCTGATTGCGGCCCCATTACGGGTAAAAGAAAATACAATTGCATTCATAGCTGGTTACCAGAGAATTTACTTTGACGGTTTGTGATGTGTTTTACTCACCGGTTTAATCTGCAGTTTGCTTGCATCTGCCTTGCGGAATCCGGTCTCAAAGGTCGGGTTATACAGTTCACTGCGTTCATACGCGGAGCCCAAAAAACCGCCAACGGTAATAAGCGCCAGATTTTTGACATTATTGGCTGCCGCCGTTTCCGCAATGGTTCCTACTGTACAATGGAACACTTTTTCGTCCGGCCAGGAAGCCTTGTAGACGATCGCCGCCGGTTCATCCGCCCCGTAGCCGCCGCTGATCAGTTCCTTCTGCAGCTTTTCCAGCATGCCGGCACTGAGGAAGATGACCATTGTCGCATGATGTTTTGCATAATCTTTGATTTTCTGTTTCGGCGGAACACCGGTACGGCCCTCCATACGGGTAATGATCACAGACTGGCTGACCTCAGGCAGTGTGTATTCCGCCTTCAGGGCTGCAGCAGCTGCGCAGAAAGAGCTGACGCCCGGCACAACTTCAAAATCAAGGTTATAACTCTTCAGCAGGTCCATCTGCTCCCTGTGGGCGCCGTAAACGCTGGGATCGCCGGTATGCAGGCGAACCACCAGTTTGCCCTCCTGGGCTGCGGGGACCATGGCTGCAATCACTTCCTCCAGCGTCATTACAGCACTGTTCATTATTGTACATTCAGGTTTTGCATACTTTAATAAAGCCGGATTCACAAGGGAACCTGCATAAATAATCATGTCCGCCTTTTCCAGCAATTCCTTACCGCGAACCGTAATCAAATCTGCTGCCCCGGGACCTGCTCCAATAAAATAGATCATTACTGGTCAAACTCCTTTTCTTTAACTAATATAATTGAAAAATAACTGCTCTTATCGTTTACCTTGCTCAGGTCTTTATAAATCTTTTCACCGGGAAGGCCGCAGTTCTCAACCATCTGTGCATGTTTCAGCAAACCGCGGCCGGTCAGTTCATCCCGCACCCTGCCAATTTCACTGGCAGACTTCATCAGGATCTTGTTGCCGGGCATGTCCAGGAATCTGCTGGACTCTTTATAACTGCCTGGCAGGATCGTCAGCGGTTCTGCTTTTTCACACAGTGAAACATTCAGTTTAGCCGCTACTGCGCAGAAGCTGGTTACACCGGGTACCAGCACCGCTTCATAACCGGCCTTCAGCACCAGTTTATGTACATAGATGCAGGTAGCATATACAGTCGGGCAGCCCAGCGTAATGAACACAACATTCTTTCCCTGATCCAGATAGCTGATAATATCATCTACGCCTTTCTGATGCGCTTTGGAAATAACGTCATGGTCCTTGACCATGGGCATATAGACCAAAAGCTGTTCTTTTTCGCTTAAATCCACAATTCCTTCCACGATGTTTTTGGCGACAAGGACGTCACTGTCTCCCTGCGGGATTGCCAGTACATCACATTCCCTGATCAGCCGGACTGCTTTCAGCGTCATCAGCTCCGGATCGCCGGGGCCTACGCCTACACTGAACAATTTGCCTTTCATCTCAAATCTCCTTTGCCTGTTTATAATCTATACTCAAAATTTGTGGATCCGTTTTTATTTCATTCTTTTCCCAACACGTGAAGCTTCAGCAGTTCATCCGCACCGGCAGTCTTGCCAAGGATGCCATACACATTGGAAAACAGGATCGCGCCTGTTTTCAGTTTGCCGTGAACCCGTTTCTGCATGTAAAAATCAATTTTCTTTGCCGCTTCTTCTATGACCGGTTCAAACAGGCCTTCCCGCTTTAACACTTTTGTCATCTCATCTGTCGTAAGCGACTGATAGATCTCTTTGCCGATTTCCGGACCGGCGCCGTGAAACATGGCCTGCAGCGCCAGAAACTCCGAGCGGCAGTCCGCATATTTGGAATGCGTGTTCATGACGCCCTGGGCCAGCTTGATCAGCTTTCCGGAATGGCCGATGATCAGCACGCTTTCAAACCCTTTTAATACTGCGTAATCCAGCAGCTCTCCCACAAAGTTACTGCAGGTCACGGCGCGGCTGATATCGATCCGCATCTCGTCACGGGTGAAATCGGCGCCGTAATTACCGAAAAATACCAGCAGGTGTTTGTCGCCGTTGGCTTTTCTGGAATTGATCTCCGTATACATCGTTTCAATCAATGCCCGGTCACTCATGGGTTCGACGATACCGCTGGTTCCCAAAACAGAAATCCCGTCCATGATCCCCAGTCTCGGATTAAAGGTCTTGGGAGCAATAGCCGGTCCTTCCGGGATTGCAATAACGACCCTGAGTTTGCCTTCATACTCATACCGGCTCATGGCAGTCAGGACTTCCTGCGTAATCATCCTGCGGGGCACCGGATTGATGGCCGGCCCGCCGACACGGCAGGACAAGCCCGGTTTTGTCACCTTGCCGACACCGATGCCGCCCCAGATTTCGACCCTGTCATCCAACTGTTCAACGGATGCAGTCCTGGGCTGCATACAGAGTTCCTCTTCAGGGATTACCGCCTCCGCTTCCGATACTGTCGCATAGATCAGTGTGCCGTTTGTATCGTCGGGATCGTCTCCGCTGTCCTTACGGATCGCACAGCGGGCATAACCCGGACCCCGTAAAATATCCAGCACATCTAACGTTAATGTGATCCCCTTCGGGGTTTCCAGTTTTATCTTATCGGTTTCCTCGCCGGAAAGAAGCATAACCGCAGCCGCCTTTGACGCAGCGGCTGCGCAGCTGCCAGTCGTATAACCGCGGCGCATCATCTTTCCCTGGGAAACAACAACATTATCTTCCATAAATGAACTGACACCTTCTTAAACAAACAACAAAAAAGACTTCCGCATCCATCGCAGAAATCTCCATAGTTAACCTAAGACGCGGTATCATGTACAGAAATCCTGCGTCTACTGTTACGCCTTTTCCATCTCTCGTGGATCACGGTACTTCATATTCGGGCAGGCTGCTGACTTTAACCGGAAAACTGCCTTCCGTTTCACAGCGGCGGGACCGTAGCGGATTCGCACCGTCTTACCTTTTATCCTTATATTAGTAAAGACCCGAATTTATTATATTTTGATTATTACTAATGAATTATAACACAGTTATCGCTTTGTTACAATGATTTACTGACGCTTTATGTAATTTTTATCCACTTTTTTCCAAATACTGTTATATGGTACAGAGAATAGAATAAAAAATGCGCCAGGTTCTGTGTTCTGCTTTATCAATCCGTAAAGCAGAACTGCCTTGGCGCATTTTGTTTTAAAATAATAATCTGTTTGAACTCTTAGCAAAAGCACATGAAAACCATTTTATTCACGGCTTCTTTATTCACAGGTTCAGAAGCTGTTTCTGTTTTTTCAACTGAACTGCCAGCTGGTTGAAGTCATCATAATATAACACATGGACAAGATAGTCCGGCGAAATCAGTTCAAAAATCTGTTCCACCGCCGGATCGGTAAACGGCAGATGCTGGTCGATATTGCAGACATGGCTGAGCAGTCTGGCGTCATTCTCCAGAGAAGGTATCATCTGCGGTGACTGCCGCTGATACTCTCCGGATAACGAACAGCTGAGATGTACCCCTTTGATGTACTTGCGGAGTTCACCGAGGTTCTTCAGCACCTTACATATATAGTCAATCCCTTCCCGTTCGCTTTTCAGATCCGGATTTGTATTTAGCAGATGACCCGTATCCAGCATCAGCCCGATATTTTCAAACTTAATGCTTTGCAGGAAGGTATCCACCTGTTTGGGATCCAGCAGACGCAGCCCCGGCCACCATGTATTTTCAAACAACACTTTTGTTGCCGGCGGAATTTCAGAATTCACGCGGTTAAACACACGGGCTGCCATTTTGGAAACTTCTGCATCCGTATGCGAAAACTCCCAGGAATACTGTTCCGCAGGAGTAACCTCTTCCACGCGATATACCAGATATTCCGGCTTTTCAATCAATGCCGCCTGAATATTCCGTTTAATCTGCAGCAGCCAGGCCCGTTTCTGCGTACCGCCGTAATAATCACGCAGCGCATCGTCCGTTTTAAAAATCTGGTACAGCCTGTCTTTATTACTTTTCCACAGATCATACCAGCAATACCAGGAACGAAGATGCGCGCCTACGGTTTCTTTTTCAAAAGGCCGCATATAGGGCTCGCTTCTGTATACTAAAAGTTCAATTCCGTCCAGCCCCAGCATGGCAAGATATTCGTCCAGCGTCTTACCCGTGCGCCGGATTGCTTCTTCATATCCCGGAACCGTACAATAATTAAACAGCTGTTTCACAATTTCATCTCCGTACATAAGTAAAACCCGGTCTGTCTTTTATAAATATAAAGACAGAACCGGGAAAACTTCTTTTAAAATGCGTCTACACCGCCAAATCCGGCTCCGCCGACAATCCGTACATTGTCCACAGAAAAAGCTTCCATGATATCTTTCAGGTTTTCCTTCAACAGCAATGTGCGTAACCTTTCGTTGCCGGATACAATCAACAGGTTTTTACCGGATCGGTTGATATTCTGCAATACATTAAAGCGGCGGGCAAACACTTCGCTGCCAACCTTAGCTTTCAGCGATGCAAGACAGGCTGCAATTTCAGGTTTTTCAGCGGCCATCCGTTCTTCCAGCGGAACAAATACTTCCGAGGTCAGTCTCGGATTTTCCACAAACTGCGCTTCTTCTTCCAAACGTCCCTGACGGAATAACGCAACCTTTTCACTTACTGCCTGCATGGAAATCGGCTGAATACCAGTCATCACTCATTACCTCCTTAGCATACTAACAATGCCTTCCCAAAACAAATTTTAATTGTGAGAGTGGAAGCATGTACCTGTGAGAGATGAAAAGCAGGGATCAGTCAGAAACAATACCTGGATTTTGATCCGGGCTTTTAAGTACAAGCCGTATAAAACTGCAATTTATTAGTAACTATTACTAATTTAAGTTCATTTTTATAATACAACTATTTTCAAAAGCTGTCAATTGAAATTCAGAAAAATTAAAAACAACGCGATATATTCTTGCCCGATTACCGTTTATTCTTTATACTAAAGCTATAAAATCAGTGAACTAACAAGTGTAAATAACCGATTTTTTAAAGAAAGGTATGTCCTGCATGCTTGATATCCGATATGAAGACGAAGCGCTTCTGGTTGTAAACAAGCCTCCCGGAATCCTTGTCCACCCTACTACAAAAGAAGATTACGGTACCCTCTCGTACGAAATACAAAAATATTATGCAGCCCGGGGCTGGCAGCTCAGTCTGCACCCTGTTTCAAGGCTGGACAGGCAAACCTCTGGTCTGGTCGTATTTGCAAAATTTCCTGAAATACAGGGCGCATTGATCAAACAGGGTATGCGGAAAGAATACCTGGCACTGGTGAACGGAGTGCTTCCCCACGAGCACGGAATCATTGACATGCCCATCGCCCGCAAGCCCGGCAGCATCATTGAACGGAAAATCAGTCTGGAAGGAAAACCCTGTAAAACTGAATACTGTGTCATTTCCACTCACGTTGCAAACGATGCAACGCCTCTTTCTTTGGTCCGCTGCCGTCTTTATACTAGACGGACCCATCAGATCCGGGTCCATCTGGCCAGTATAGGCTGTCCCATCTGGCATGACAATCTGTACGGGAAAATCCCGGGACCTCCGCTGCGCCACGGCCTTCACGCCTATAAACTCGGGTTCTAACATC
>JAFTZZ010000175.1 GCA_017460905.1 Acidaminococcaceae bacterium
CAATCGGGCAGCGGACATCCGGATGGGTTGCAATATAGGGAACCCCTCTGTCAATCAGCCTGCAGGCAATCGTAAGCGTTTCATAGGTCAGTGTCTGGTCGAAGCCGACCACAACATAATCCGTTTCTTCTTCTAACCGGGAGGTCAGTGTAAAACCTCCCTTTTTTATTGCGTTCTTTAACTCTGGCGTTCCCAGGACAAACAGCCGCGCTGCCGGTTTTATATGCCTGAGATGGTTCACCAGCGCATCCGAAGAGATAAGCACTTCCCTGGCAGTCACCCCGACTCCCATCGCATTCATTTTCTTTACGTAATGTTCATGATCTTTTGAAGAATTATTCGTAACCAGGTAATAGGACCGCCCGGCCTCTTTCAATTTGTCAAAAAAGCCTTCCATGCCCGGAATCAGCTCCATGCCCAAGTTGATAGTCCCGTCCATATCAAATAAAAAACATTTTATATTTTTCAATCTTTGCAAATTGCTTGTATCCATT
Organism: Acidaminococcaceae bacterium; assembly: GCA_017460905.1. GTDB lineage: Bacteria > Bacillota > Negativicutes > Acidaminococcales > Acidaminococcaceae > Succiniclasticum. The sequence goes on from JAFTZZ010000175.1 coordinate 495, forward strand.
ATTCTGACCCTTTCAGCTTTATCACAAATCTAAATGTCCAGGACTTAAATCAGAAAGCAGCAGTCCTGTTAACTTTTCTTCCGGAAATTCAGGTTAAATATAACTTTTGGTAACTGCGCAATTCTTATTTTGCGTTAAGCCATGCCCGAATCAATTCCTGCTTTTGCCCTGCCGTCCAGCGCAAATCATCATTGGGGATCAGCCGGAGTTCATCTGTTTTCCTTTTTTCCCTCAAGCCGTCCAGCAAGGGTTTCATGCCATACTCGCGCATAATCTGCTGCGCCTCTTTCGAATACAGGTAATCAACAAACCGCTCAGCTGCTTTTTTGTTTTCCCCATTTTTAAGAATTGCCGCCGCCGTAATCATATTTTTATTGCCATCCCGTACGGGCGCCGCATACAAAAAACGATGTTCCTTTTCCAGCGCCTGGGCATGATGCAGCGAAGTCACCGCAACCGATTTTCTGCCCAGATACACTTCGTATCCGGCCTTTGTAGCCGTCGAAAGATACACTACCTGCTGTGTCCGCAGACTGCCGGCAAATTTCAGGGCTGTCTCTTCCCCACGCAGTTGCCACAGGGAAGTAATCATGCCATACGGCGCCCCGCCGATACCCGGATCAGCCATTACGATTTCATTATGCAACACCGGCTGCAGCAGTTCGTCCCAGGTTACAGGCGCGTCAATTCCCAGCTTCCTCATGTTATCCTGATTGCTCAGCAACGCAATATAGTCTACAGACAGCGGGCTCCATCTTCCGTCCCTGTCCATATACTGCGGCGGGATATCAGCCGCGCCGCTGGATAAATACGGCACTAACATATCGCGTTCCGCAGCCATATAATATTCTTCGGCCGAGCCGCCTGCCCACACATCAATTTTACTGTTTTCCAGCAGCTCCAGCCGTTGCTGCAGCGTAGTCGCCACCAATGGGTCAAATTCAACCAGGATTCCGGTCTTATTGGCAAAATCGCTGATCAGCGCTTCCGAAAGATTCCGGTTCATGCTGCTGCAGACCCGAATAACCCCTTCCGCCGGCTTATCCTGCTTCTGGGAACTGCAGCCGGAAAAAAGCGCCAGGCCCAGCAACAGGCAGGTCAAAATATATATTCTTTTCATATTTTTATTTATTCTTCTTTTGCAAAGGACATTACGTTATCAAAGTCCAGATAAACTGTTTCCCCATCGTGATAGGTCCCGTACACCGCGCCTTTCTGGATAACACGGATAATCTGGTCTTTTACCTTAACCCGGTAATCCACGCTGTCGCCCATGTAGAAGCGGTGGTTCATAACGCCTTCCACCATACCGCCGGTCTTGGAAATCGTGATATTTTCCGGACGTACAGCGATTACAGCATCTCCCGCTAATTTTTTAGGATTCGGGAACGAAAGGGTTTCGTGACCGTTTACAAAAATCCGGTCACCCTTCGCTGTTGCCGGAATAAAGTTTACCAAACCGATAAAATCAGCGACCATCTGATTGGCCGGCTGCGTATAAATCTCATACGGCCGTCCGATCTGCTGTACCTTACCCATACTCATAACTACGATTCGGTCGGACATGGTCATTGCTTCACTCTGGTCATGGGTTACATAAATAACGGTAATGCCTAATTCTTTCTGAATTGCGGAAATTTCAAACCGCATGCTTTCACGCAGTTTCGCATCCAGATTTGACAACGGTTCATCCAGCAGCAGCAGACTGGGCTGCGCTACCAGCGCCCGGGCCAGCGCCACGCGCTGCTGCTGTCCGCCGGACAGCTGATTGGGGAACCGTTCCGCATATTCCTTCAGATGTACCAGTTCCAGCATCTTCATGACCCGCTGCAGCCGTTCTTCCTTGGAAACATTCTGAATTTTCAGCGGGTAGCCCACATTATCAACTACATTCATATGCGGCCAGACGGCATAACTTTGGAAAACCATACCGATACCGCGTTTCTCAGGCGCCAGGAAAACTCCCTTTTCCGCATTGGAAATTTCGGTACCCCCAATAGTAATAATCCCTTCCGTCGGCTTTTCAAAACCGGCAATCAAACGCAGGGTCGTAGTCTTTCCGCAGCCGGATGGTCCCAGAAAAGAAATAAATTCCCCGTCTGCCACATCAATATTGAAGTCACCTACCGCCGTAACATTACCAAACCGTTTATATATATGATGAAGCTTTAACTCTGCCATGCTGATTATCCCTCCATTTTGCAGCTTTTAACAATTATCCCGATATATTATGTCAGATGCTGACCTTCCCTTTTGTCACCTTGTTCAAAATTATGTTGCCGATCAAAACGATCAGCAGAATGATAACCGAAAGTACGGAAGCGTTCTGGGTGTCCGCGTAAGTCTGCAGTTCATACAGCAGCACGCCCAGGGATTTCGTATCCGAACCGTACAGCAGGTTGGACATGGTCAGTTCGTAGAAGCTGGGCATAAAGATCAGGAACCAGCCGGCTACGATCGAAGGAGCAACCAGCGGCATGATGATATCCTTGCAGGTACGGATCCAGCTTGCGCCGGAACTCAGGGCCGCTTCTTCCAGGCTGATATGCACCTGGCTGAGAGACGCTGCAATAGTACGGACACTCATGGTCATGTACTTGACCAGATAGGAAACAATCAGGATCCACATGGTGGAATACAGGTTCAGGCCATAATTGCCGGAAAAGGTAATAATCAGGGCAAGAGCGATAACGATGGACGGTGTCGCGCCGCCTAAAACTACCAGAAGATCCGGAATACTGCGGCCGGTTACATTAGTCTTGACAGAGAGATAGGCCACAAACAGGGCCAGCACTGTTCCGATACAGGCGGCAACAATGCCGTAGCCGATGGAACGCCATACGCTCTCCATGTACTGGCTGCTGGTAATTACCGGAATCCAGGCATCAATGCCGAAATTATCCAGGGCCAATCCCTTGGACATGCTCACCAGGAAAGAGGTCACTACAATAGAGGTCAGCGGCAGGATAACCGCGATGAACGCATACCCTGCCACCACTGCAAAAGCCGGCCATTTCCACTTGCCCAGTTCTACCATATTGGGGCGGGTACTCTTTCCGCTGATCGTGGTGTAATCTTTGTGGCTCAGCATCCAGCTCATAAACATCAGCAGACCGTTGGCAACAATCATCATGGAAACAGCAAGAGCCGTTGCATCACGAATGCCTTTATCGTCACCCATATACAGGAACGTTACGATACGCGTCGTCATCACTTCAATATTGCCCGGCATACCGACGATAGCGGGAATACCGAAGCAGGAAGCCGCGGCAATAAACACAAGCAGGCCGCCGGCAACAATGGACGGCATCATCAGGGGCAGCGTTACATCCCACAGGGTCTTCAACGGGGAAGAACCGGATATCCGGGCGGCTTCTTCCAAAGTGGGATCCATTTTCTCCATTGCCCGGGAAATAGTGATAAAAGCAAAGGGCGAATAAAACAGGGTCAGCACCCAGGCTAACCCGCCCATAGTATATATATCGAAAGGCGCTTTGGATAAGCCGAAGATAAATTTAAAGAAATCGTTCAGGTACCCGACGCTTGGGTTCAGCAGTTGAACCCAGGCGATAGCGCCCACATATGGCGGAATCATGTAACTGGCAACCAGAATCGTCCGGAATGTTTTTTTGCCCGGCAAATCCGTACGGCCCACCAACCAGGCCAACGGAAACGTAACAATGACGCTGGCAACCATAACTATCAGTGAAAGCTGTACCGTATTCGTAAGAGCTCTCCAGTTGACCTTTTTACCATATACATCTTTATAATTGCTGATATCAAAGACGCCGTCTATGAACAGGCTGTCATAAATCAGCACCAGCAGAGGCAGTACAATAAAGTACAGCAATAACAGCACCGAGATAGTAATTACAACAAATTTACTATCGAGGCGGGGCAAAGACTTTTTCACGTTGGCTCCTTTCCCCGGTTGTTCCGGTGAGAGTCAGGAATGGGAAATCAGGGACCGTTTTACGGTCCCTGATCAGCCTTTATCAAACTCTGAAAATAGATTTGAAATTTTGTTTTCAGTCAAACAGGGACTCACAAAATCCGGCTGCCCGCCTGCCAGATAATTATTCCATTACGACAGTACGGAATTTTTCTTTAATCTGGGCTTCGTCGTCAGCCAGCTTCTGCCAGTCGATCTTAATGGCATTCTTGTTCAGGTCGGCCAGTTTGATGGTAGCGCCATTAGGCGGATTCACATCGCCGCGAACGGAATGCATCCAACCGGCAGTAATAGCTTTCTGTCCGTCAGGGGTCAGCCACCAGTCAACCATAGCTTTGGCAGCTTCCTGATTCTTGCTGTCCTTGAAGATACCGATAGGCGAATTGATGATGATACAGCCTTCCTTCGGATAGCATACAGCCAAAGGCTCTTTCTTGGTTTCCTGCAGTTTCAGAATGTTTTCTTCCAGGATTACCGCAGCCATGTATTCACCGGTCAGCAGCTTGTTCTGGATAGCAGAGTTGCCTTCTTCTACACGCAGGCCGTTGTCTTTCAGTTTCTTGAAATAATCCCAGCCGAATCTGGGGTCAAGAGCCATCGCGCCAACCATTACATAGGCCGTACCGGACAGCATCGGGTTCGGCATGGCAATCTTGCCTTTATATTTCGGTTTGGTCAGGTCTTCCCAGCTGGTAGGAATATCTTCTTTGGCCAGCTTGTCTTTATTGTAAGCAATGATCATGTTATTGACACGAACCGGCAGCCAGGCGCCGTCCTTATCGCTTTCCAGAACTACGTTAGCCAGTTCTTTGGATTTGTAATTCAGCAGCAGGCCCTGTTTTTTCAGCGCCAGATAGTAAGAAGGATCGGCAACCATCAGCACGTCCGCGCCGATCTTTTTCGCTTTGATTTCGCCGGCAATCTTGGTCTTAAGTTTTTCCGTACCGTTCTGGAACCAGGTTACCTTCAGGCTGGGCAGAGCTTTGGCAACATTCGGTTTGCAGAGCTTGTCGATGATGTCCGGATAAATGGAAGTGTAGACCGTTACTTCCCCGGAAGGGCCCTTTTTGGCATCAGCAGCCGGCGCGGCAGCCTTTTTGTCTCCGCCTCCGCAGCCAGCAGCCATTACAGCCGCCAAAGCCATCATTGCAGCAGCGCCCATCAATTTTTTGTTCATACGTACTCTCCTTCTTTCTTTAAAATTTTCAATATACTAAAATACAGATTCCACTTTTAACAAATGGACAATCTGGCAATGCCTTTTATCATTTATCCATCACACGACTGCGGAATGCTTCTTTGATTTGCGCATCCTGCACAGCCAGCTTCTCCCAGTCAACTTTAATCGCATTGGGCAGCAGTGTTTTCATTTCCGGCGCGCCGGCCGGCGGTTTTACATCCTCCCGGACAGAATGCATCCAGCCGTTGACGACCGCTTCCTGCCCCTCTTTCGACAGCCACCAGTCAACCAGCGCTTTCGCGCCGTCCTGATTTTTGGTGGTATTGAAGATAGCAATCGGCGACGGTACACAGATAATACCGTCCACAGGATAAACAACTCTCAGCGGCTCTTTCTTTACATTGGCCAGCTTTAAAATATTTTCTTCCAGAATCATGGCTGCCGCATATTCACCGGTCAGGAGTTTGTTCTGGATGGCAGAGTTGCCTTCTTCAATACGGATCCCGTTCGCTTTCAGTTTGTCAAAATATTCCCAGCCATACTTGTCGGCCAGCGCCCCGACAGCTACATAAGCCGAACCGGACAGCATCGGGTTTGGCATGGCAATCCGGCCTTTCCACTTCGGGTCGGTCAGTTCCTGCCAGCTCTTGGGAGCATCGTGTTCTTTCAACCGGTCTTTATTGTAAGCGATGATCATATTGCTGATCCGTACCGAAGTCCATGCGCCGTTTTTGTCTTTTTCTGTTACCACATCTTTCTGGTTGGGAGATACATATTCCAAAAGCAGGTTACTTTTCTTTAACGCCAGATAATACGAAGGATCCGCAACCATCAAAACATCGGCGCCAATCCTTTTCGCTTTCACTTCCCCGGCGATTTTCGTCTTGATCTTTTCCGTCCCGCCCTGGAACCAGGTAACTTTCAAATCGGAAAATGCCCTGGCGACGTTCGGTTTGCACATCTGATCGATGATATCCGGATAAATCGAAGTATAGACCGCTACATCGCCCTGAGGACCTTTTGCGGCCGGAGTCGGAGCCGAAACCTTTTTCTTTTCACCGCCGCAGCCTGCAGCCAGCAGAGCAGCGATGCCCATCATCAGGCCTGCGTATATCCACCTCTTACTTGCCGCCACGGTCATCTCCCCTCCCTGAAATTATATCGCGTCCCATAATTGTCGGCTTCCAAATATTTTCAATAACAAAATAAATGTATCCGATGCCCTCAGAACTGCAAACCATTTACTACCAATACTATATTATGATTTCGAGATTGTATAAATTTTTCCTGCTTACAATGTCACATTATTTCATCATATTTCATAATAATTTTCGTAATCATTCACATTAACTATGTCATTTTTCATACTGTGCAGACAGGTTTCCGGTTTTTTCCTTTGGAACCTCTTTTACCCGGTAATTATTTCGCAAAAATGTTGATTTCCCACGCCGGAATATACGGATGCTTTCGCAGATAAACCTTATACGCCGGCTGTATCTGCCACAGCAGCTGCGGTAACGTGAAAATGTCCCCGTCATGATGATATGCCGCAATTAACAGCTTGGGTAAAACGCCTTTTTGGTCGGGTACCAGATGTTTGACGGCGCCTGTAAGCGCTTCCTTTTCCACTCCCTCCACATCGAATTTCATATAGCCGGCATGTTCATTTTCCAAAACACGGTCAACCGTTACAACCGGCACCTGCAGTCTTTTAACTTTTCTGTTTTTTATTGCTGTATTATCACAGATTGTTAATCCTGCTGCCGCCCCGTCCTGCAATTTTTTATCCAATCTTTCCCGTTTTTCGTTTGTAAACAATGTAGACTGCCTGCCGCCGCTGCCCGTCAGCTCCAGTGATCCGCAGCTACTCCACACGCCGGCCTGAACAGTAACCACGCTGGTGAGTTTATTGTCCTGAACATAAGCGTTCAGTTTCTTAAAATTCTTCGGATCCGGTTCCACAGCAAAAATCTTTTTATACTTACGGTCTGTCAAATGCAAAAACTCTTCCACCGTGTCACCGGTAAACGCCCCCGCGTCAACATAAACTTCTTCATTGCCAAACACAAAAAGTTCTTCCAGGTCCGTGCTGCGGTTCGTGGTACATTCTTTCA
>JAFTZZ010000176.1 GCA_017460905.1 Acidaminococcaceae bacterium
TGCAGCGCCTGCAGCACCATGCCCGGCTTCGGCTTACGGCAGGCGCAGTTTACATCATATTCCCTGACCGGCGCTCCCGGCAGATGGGGACAGTAATAAAACGCTGTTATTTTGCCCCCGGCTTTCTTCACTTCCGCCTGCATCCAGGCATGCAGTTTCATTACGTCCGCTTCCGTAAAATAGCCCCGGGCCACGCCGCTCTGGTTCGTCACCACCGCCACCTGGTACCCCTGTCCCTTCAGCCAGGCAAGGGCTTCCAGGCAGCCCGGCACCCATTCCACATCTTCCGCCCTGTGCAGGTACGCCTTGTCGACATTCAGGACGCCGTCCCTGTCCAGCAGGCATAACTTTTTCTCTGACATACAATCTGACTCTCTTAACTTAACTTCAACTATTACATATTGCCTGTCAGCAACTCCGTCTTACCCCTGCCGCGTGTAATAGCCGCCGGTCTTATCCAGTACCTGGCAGTATTCCTCCACAGCCTTTTCAATATCGGTAAAGCCGCCGTCGTATCCCACAGACAGCAGTTTTGTTTCATCCGCCTGGGTATAGCTCTGGTATTTTCCCTTCAGTACCTCCGGGAACGGCACGTATTCCAGTTTTTCCAGCGGCGCGCCGAAATGCTTCAGCACAGCCTTTGCTACTGTGTTGAAAGGATGCGCATGCCCGGTACCGCAGTTATAGATCCCCTTCAGTTCCGGATGCTCCCAGAAGAAGAAATTCACTTTTACGACATCTTTGACATAGACAAAATCCCGTGTCTGCTCGCCGGGTCCGTACCCGTCATAACCATCGAACAGCTTGACCCTGCCCTCAGCCTTAAACTGGTTATACATCTGGAAAGCCATGGAAGCCATCTTGCCTTTATGGTTCTCCTGCGGCCCGTACACATTAAAGTACCGCAGTCCCACAACCTGGCTTTCCAGACCATCCAAATAACGGCGCATATAGTTATCCATGAACAGCTTGGAGAAAGCATACACGTTCAGCGCTTCCTCACATTCGGGCTTTTCCGTAAAGCCGTGGGTTCCGCTGCCATAGGTGGAGGCGGACGACGCATACATAAACTGGATCTTGCGGTCTGTGGCAAAATGGAACAGGTTCTTCGTATATTCGAAGTTGTTCTCCATCATGTATTTGCCATTGTATTCCATGGTATCGGAGCAGGCGCCCTCATGAAAGATCACATCAATTTTTGTGTGGTTAAACTTGCCGTCACGGACCGCTCTGCCAAAATCCACCTTATCCATATAATCCATGGCTTTCAGGCCCTGGATATTTTTAAACTTCACCATATTGGTCAGGTTGTCAACAATCAGGATATCATCCCTGCCGCGCTCGTTCAGCCCTTTTACGATGTTACTGCCGATAAATCCGGCGCCGCCAGTTACAATAATCATAGCGCAAACCGCCTTTCTGCATTTGTCAGGAGCCGCAGCTGCTTACGTAGCCCCTATGCTCAATCGCTTCTGTAATTAAAGCTTTCCTTCCCGGACCAGACCGGCAATCCGCTCTACCAGCCCGGTCGTGGAATATCCGTCTTCAAATTCTATGATCTCGACTTTTCCCGCATATTCGCGTCCCGCTACCTGATCCGGGCGGTAATCGCCGCCCTTGACAAGGATATCCGGACGGATCATCTTAATCAGTTTTGCCGGTGTATCTTCGTGGAAGATGACCACTGCGTCCACACAGGCAAGGGATGCCAGGATCCGCGCCCGGTCCAGTTCATGCACCAGCGGCCGTGTCTCGCCCTTCAGCCGCCGTACCGAGGCATCGGAATTGAGGCCGATGATCAGATGCCTGCCCAGCTTCGCCGCCTTTTCCAGATAGGACACATGCCCTACATGCAATATATCAAAACAGCCGTTGGTAAAGACGATCTTTTCGCCGCCCTTATGCCAGATCTGCGCCAGGTCCGCAATCTCTTTCCAGGAAAGGGGCCGGAATCCGTACCCAAGCTTGCGTTCCTCGCTGAGCAGGTCCTGCAGCAGTTCGTCCCGGTGTACCGGATAGGTTCCCACCTTGCCTACGACGATACCGGAAGCCCGGTTCGCCATATACACGGCTTCCGGCAATGACAGACCGCCTGCCGCCGCCACTAACAGCGTTGCAGCCGCCGTATCGCCGGCGCCGGAAACATCAAACACTTCCAGCGCGGAGGCCGGACTGTGGATGACCATCCGCCTTTCTCCCACCAGTGTCATGCCCTTTTCACTGCGGGTCACAACTACGTTTTTAATGCGGTAACGCTCCCGTGCCATCTGGGCAATCTGCAGCACCGGCCCGTCTTCGTTGGGAACCGTCTGGCCGGCCGCCTCGCACATTTCCTTCAAATTCGGTGTAATAAACGTGCAGCCTTCATACTTTTCCCAGTGGGGGCCCTTAGGATCGACCAGAATCGGAATTTGATGCGCCTCTGCCATGCGGATCATCCACTGACAGAATGCGTCGGAGCAGACACCTTTGGCGTAATCGGAAACAGCGATACCATCCAGTCCTTTATCCATCAGTGCCAGCAGCCACTGCTTGATCTGGTCGGCTTCTTCCGGGTACAGGTCGCCGACCTCTTCAAAATCCAGCCGCAGCATCTGCTGCCGGGCGCCCA
>JAFTZZ010000013.1 GCA_017460905.1 Acidaminococcaceae bacterium
ATCCATTAATACCGGATAGGTGTAGCCGTTCTCTTTCATGAACGCTTTTATCCCCGCCTCATCTTTTTCATTGCCAAGGCCGGGTGACGCAACCCCTAACACGGTCACTGCATCTTCTCCTTCCTGCGGGGACCGCTCATACAATTTCTGGATATCCGGCATCTCTGCCCGGCAGGGCGGGCACCAGGTTGCCCAGAAATTCAGGAAGATGACTTTGCCTTTGTATTGTGAAAGCGTGTGTGTCTTGCCATACTGATCTGTTAAGGTAAAGGGAACAGCCGGAATACTTGCGCCTTTGTTCTGATTGGCGTTTTTATCTGTATTGTTGATTTTGTTTTGTACAGTCTGCGTTCCCTGTACCGTACCGTCCGCTTCCGCCGCCAGGCCTGCCGTGTGCAGGCGCCCGGTAAACAGCAGCATGCCTAACGCGACCATGATAATGCCGCCCAGTTTAACCGTATAATGAACCATACCCTTATGCTTTTTCAGAAATGTTAACACTGTCCCGGAAAACAGGCCCAGTAAAATGAACGGGATGACAAAACCTGCTGTATATAACAAAATCATTACCATGCCTTTCTGCGGTTCCGCCGCTGCCAGAATCAAAACACTGCTGAGCATCGGACCCACGCAGGGCGTCCAGGCAAAACTGAACGCAAAGCCCAGCACAAGAGCAGTAAAGGGGGATGCGGTCAGTTTTTCGGCCGAAAGTGAAAACCGTCTTTCTTTCGACAGGAACGCCCACTCGCCCAATAAATCCATTTGATACAATCCGAAAACGGTCATCAGAATGCCTCCCCCGCGCATAATCCATGACCGGTATTCTGCCAAAAGGCTGCCTGCCACGGATATGCCCATACCCAGCAGGAAAAAGGCGGCGCTGATGCCAATAACAAAAAACACCGTATTGACAAGCACCCTGTTTCGCGGATAATACAGCGTGCCATCCGGCTTCCATTCCCCCGCCCCGCTGGACAGGTAGCCAAGATAGACAGGCAGCAGCGGCAATACGCAGGGGGAAAAGAAACTCAATATTCCCTGCAAAAAAACGGCTGCAGCCGAAAGTTCTGAAGACAGTTGAAAATCCATAGCCAGTCACCCCAGCATCTGTCAGTAACAAATATAAAAATACGCAAAGCCTGCCAGACAGCTGACTGCGTTTGTAAATACCAACGTTTTAAAAAGTTTCTTCCGCTCACCCTTAATAAAGTAACAGCACAGACAAAATTCCAGCAGCAGAACAGCAAGCTCTCCTGCAAGAACAGCAAGTTCATAGTGACTTTCCACCGTTTCCAGAAAACCGTTCAGCAACAGATTGCTGATCAGGTTCACACCTGCAAAATACAGCAGTTCTTTTCTGCCCCGGTATCCGCAAAGATAAAACAGCGGCACTTCAATCACAATGGTCCAACATGCCATGGACAGCATATCGCTGTCTGTCTCTGCCAGCTCATACAAAATATCCTGCCCGGGAAAGGAAGGAGAGATGATCGCCGCGTCAAAAAGCATTATGCATCACTTCTTTCCATGTAACTGCAAGTTATATGCGTATGTTCAAATACCTGCACAGGCATACAGAAGATTATTCTGTTTCCCCGATATCCGGTCTGCCCGTCTGTTTCCATAATAAGTATCCTGCCGCTGCCAGAGAGAGAAACTGCAGCACAGCCATCGCCTGAGGCGCGATGGAAAAGCCGCGGTAATATACGCCCGGCAACAGACACCCCGCCGCCAGGCCGAACATCATACCCGGATACTTCGGGTTGCACCAGTGAGCCAGCCGCAGCGTCAGCGGCATGGTCATGTTAAAGGCCAGCACCAGCAGCACCGGGGCAAGCAAACCGGAAATCTGCAAGGCCGCAAAGCACAGCAGAAAAATATACAGTATGGTGTTCTGATAGCCGGCCCTGTCACAAAGGATGCCGCCCAGCGCTTTGCCTGCCGCAAAGACACAGGGAAACAGCATAACATAGGGACTGGCTGTACTTCCGCTGCCCAATCCCCGCAATACGATGCAGCCAAGCAGCAGAATTAAACAGACCGCAACAGAACCGGTCAACGAATCTGCAGACGCCGGAGCTGCGGGGGACAGTTCCGGCTCTCCTGTATCCTTCAGCTGCCAGGTTACAAGTACGGACAGTACAATGCAGGCCACTAAAAACTGATAGGGACCCACAATGCTATTGAGGCCCAGTGCCAGCCCCACAGCCCCGCTGGAAACAAAGATTCCCAGCTCCTTAAAGGTTTGATAACGCTGCAGCACAAGACTGCCTGCCGCCACATGGAACACGCTGTTGCCGATGCCCAGCAATACAGCTTGCGCTCCGATTCCCAGGGACGGAATGCTGCCCGTCCCCAACGCTAACGCGGCAAACAGGAAACTGCCCCGAAGCCAGTTCCCCTTCCTGTCAAACAGCAGGCCGGTAAGCCACTGGGTCCCAAAAGCGAAGGCGTTATACAGGCCAAAATAATATATGATCGGTTCCATAAAAGGCTGGTTTATTGCATAAACCGCAAGAACCGCGCCACAGATTCCATCCACTAGAAAATGAAGTAACGTAAAGAGAATTAACAAGATGGTTCCCCGCTTTTTATCGAATACCCGTCTGCATGAGAAAGTTACAGTTTATCCAGCGCATACCTGCTTCCGTCTTTTCCGGATGGCGAAATTGACATTGCTCCGTTTTTTTACTGCGCTTCCCGCTTTAAAATTTCAGCCATGACCTCAATCCCGGCGCAGATATCCTCATTTTCCGCAAATTCCGCCGGATTGTGGCTGATGCCTCCTTTACAGGGAATGAACAGCATCGTAGTCGGACAGATGCCCGGCATATGCATGGCATCGTGACCGGCGCCGCTGTTCATATGCAGGAACGATTTGTTCTGTTCCCGGCAGATTTCTTCCGACTGTGCAGCCATTGCTGCATCCAGCGCAACCGGACTGTCAGAGGTCAGCATTTCCTCTTCAATGGTTATGCCGTCTGTCCGGGCGGTTCCCTGGGCTGCCTGCCGGATCTCCTTCAACGTACGCTGAATGCTCTCCGGCTCCACACCGCGGACATCCACCCAGAGCGTTACGCCGCCCGGCACAACATTGATGGAACCGGGATCCACTTCCACAATACCGACCGTACCGACTGTACCATGCTCTTTTTCCCGAATAGCAGCTGTTTCCACTGCCAGGATCATTTTGGCAGCGCTGACCAGCGCATCCTTCCGGAACCCCATAGGCGTAGCGCCGGAATGATCCGCCATGCCCTTAATGTGCAGCTTGAACCGGGTCGGCGCAGCAATGTTATGCACGATACCGATTTGGTGTTTCGTTTCTTCCAGCACCTTCCCCTGCTCAATATGCATTTCCGCAAAGCACTTGTAAGCGCCCGGCTGTAAAAGCGCTTTCTGGTAATCCTCCAGGTTACCGCCCCATTCTTTTACCGCTTCCTTAAAGGTAATATCATCTTTTCGTCCGGCATCGGCAAATTTTTCCGGCCTTTCCTTTCCTGTGATCAGCTTGCTGCCCATGGTGGCAAAGCCGAACCGGCTGGATTCTTCCGCCCGGAATACAATGACTTCTATACTGCGGCGCAGCGTTTCATCTGTCAGCATATGCAGCGCTTCCAATGCGCCCACTACGCCGCACATCCCGTCATAGGCGCCGCCATGGATGACCGTATCCAGATGGGATCCGCAGGCCACCGGCGGTACTGCGGGATCCAGACCGGGACGCCGCAGGAACAGATTCCCCAGTACATCTTCCCGCACTTCCAGATTCAGATATTCAATCTGTTTTAACAGCCACAGCTGCGCCGCCTTATCCGTACTGGTATAAGCCAGCCTTGTAATACCCGCATCCGTTTTTCCGAATTTTGCCAGACCTGCAATTAAATCCGCCACACGCTTTTTATCTACCGGTAACATAATACTCTCCATTTCTCCGCCTCTCACCGGCGGAACAAACAGCCCTGAAAGCCATGAGCTTTCACTCTGCTCTCTTAACTCTATGATTCTAAAAAAGCTGTAATTGAAAATGCGTAAATGCATTCTTCAATTACAGCTGATTTTTATGCAGTATACTTAATAGCCAGCTCTGTCAGCATTGCTGCTGCTTTCCAGAGAACTTCCTCGTCAAAGTCGAAATGGCTGTTATGGTGGCCTGCCGCAATCGGCGTGCCGTACATCATATATGCAGCCCTGCCGCCATGCTTCTGGACCCTGTCCATGAAATAGGTGCAGTCTTCACTGCCGCCCATATCCACATAGGTCAGTACATTGGCATACCCGCATTTTTCTTTTGCCAGCGCCGCAATCTCTTCCGCCAGCTCCTTATCGTATACACTTGCCGGAGCGCCGCCTGCCAGGGATATCTCCACCTTAACGTCATACATGTCCGCAGCAGCCTGCAGCATACGGCGTGCTTCCCGGACCATGAATTCATTGATTTCCGTATTGCCGCCGCGGGTCTCTATCTTCATGGAAGCAATATCCGGAATCACATTCCGGCCTGTACCCGCATTCAGCACACCGATGTTAATACGGCTTGACCCCTGGCTGTGACGGGAAATCGTGCTCAGGCTGATGGCTGCCTGGGCAGCCGCCAGAAGCGCATTCTTCCCCTCTTCCGGGGCAGCGCCTGCATGCGCCGGAACGCCATGGAAGACCGCATCCATTTTCGTAGTGGCAAGGAAGCCGTCGGTCATGGTCACCAGTGTATCGGCCTGCGTACACTTAAAACCGATGTGCCCGCCGAACAGGTAATCCACATCGTCAACCACGCCGGCATCAGCCATGGCCAGCGCGCCGCGTACCCCTTCCTCCGCAGGCTGGAAGATCAGTTTGATACGTCCCTGCAGGGAAGTTAGATTCTCTTTCAGCAGCTTTGCCGTTGCCAGCCCGATGGTCACGTGTCCGTCATGCCCGCAGGCATGCATAACCCTGACATGGGTGGAACGAAAGCCTTCCGCCACCGGACGGTGTGTCGTTTCCGTCTCTTCCTCTACGTCATTACAGTCCATATCGAACCGGAACGCTACGGTTTTCCCGGGTTTTCCCGTATCCAGGATGCCGACGACGCCGGTCTTGCCGCCGGCCATCTTGGCCACCAGCTCCGGGTCCGCTCCTTCTGAAACGGCTCTTGCTGCATACCCTTCCAGTTCTGCGGCAGAGGGACGCCCCATCATGGATTCTTCCGCTACAACCTCCGCTCCGAAATGAACTTCGTAACCTAACGCCTGCAATTCTTTAATGATCATGGAAGCCGTACGGAATTCAGTCCAGCCTGTTTCCGGAAAAGAATGTAAATTCCGGCGCCGGGCAACCAGTTCCTCTTTCAGCGCTTCCGCCTGTTTCCAAATAGTTTCCATAGTGTTTTATCTTTCCTGTAAATTTTCGATATTAATAATACATCATCTGCAGATCAATTATGTTTCAGACAGATCAAAATGCCAGGAACATCATACCGATAATCATGGCTGCAACCATCGGAATGGCATTGCGGCGGGTAACTTCCATGGGGCTGATACCGGCGATACCGGCTACGATGATAGTTGCGCCGGCAATCGGGGACATGGTACGGCCCAGCGTACCGCCCAGGGTAGCCATAGAGCCCATCTGTACGATGGACATGCCGAAATCTGCCGCATGCGGGGTAACCGCTTCGTTAAATGCAAAGGTTGCCGCGTCACCGGAACCGGTGATCAGACCCAGAATGAACGGACCAACAGAAGCGCAGATCTTAACGATAGCAGGATTGTTGATCATGGC
>JAFTZZ010000177.1 GCA_017460905.1 Acidaminococcaceae bacterium
ATTACTTCGCAGGCACCGGCAAGGTTAAAACCAAAATCTTTACCGAAGCCAAAGGCGGCCAGGTTGCGGCTGACGTAATCTGGGTAGGCGACCCTGCCGACTATATCGGATTCAAAGCCGATGGGAAGATCCTCCAGAAATATTAATCCCCGGAAGCCAAGAACATCGATAA
Organism: Acidaminococcaceae bacterium; assembly: GCA_017460905.1. GTDB lineage: Bacteria > Bacillota > Negativicutes > Acidaminococcales > Acidaminococcaceae > Succiniclasticum. Next base: position 173 of record JAFTZZ010000177.1, read on the forward strand.
GGCCTTTATCGATCCGGAAGGCTTCTATACCGGCGCCCGTATGATGAACATGGGCATTGCCTTCAATACCAACAAAGTTAAGAAGGAAGAAGCGCCCAAGACCTGGAACGACCTGCTGGACCCGAAATGGAAAGGCCAGATCGTCATGACCGACCCGGGCACTGCAGGCACTACCAAATACGCGGTTGGCGCCCTGATGGTCAGCAAGGATTACGGTCCCGCTTACTTTGAAAAACTGAAAGCCAACGGCACGGAACTCCAGTCCGGTACTACCGCTTCCCACAACCAGATTGCCGCCGGCGCCTACAAAGTAGGCATGTGCCTGGACTATGTTACCAACAACCTGAAAGCCAAAGGCTCCACCATCGACTTCGTATATCTGGATAAAGATATCGTTTCTATTTTCAGTCCTGTAGCGTTGGTCAAAGGCGCCAAGAACGAAAAGAACGGCAAGCTGCTGATTGACTTTATCCTGTCCAAGGAAGGCCAGGAAGTCCTGGTTGCCAACAACCTGCTCTCCGTCCGTAAAGACGTAAAACAGAAGGGCGAAAGCGCCGATACCATTGCCAAACGCGCCATGAACGTTGACCTGCAGGCGCTGGCCGCAGGCTCTAAGGATATGCTGAAGAAGTTCGACGAAATCTTCAAGAAAAAATAATTCAACCTCATGGTGAAGACAGGAGATAATCTGTCTTCACCATTTTACTGTGAAAGCCCGTGAAGCAAGCCCAAAGGGCGCAGATGAACGGCTGCTTTCATGTATGCACAGCGCGTTGCGCATCGCGCTTCGCCCTGGGGCTTGCGTTCTGCGACGCGCCACTGCTTTTTATGGAGGAAAACCTATGGCTGATGTCCGTTTTGAAAACATCACATTCCACTACGGGGATAAATGTATCCTGAAGGATTTTTCCCTGGCCGTGGAAGAAAGCCAGATCCTGTGCCTGGTAGGGCCTTCCGGCTGCGGCAAGACGACCCTGGTACGCTGCCTGTTGGGGTTTATCAAACCCGAAACCGGCGCCATCTATGTAGGGGACCGCTGTGTCTTCAGCGCCAAAGACCGGATCGACGTGCCGCCCGAACGCCGCCACATCGGCGTTGTATTCCAGGACTACGCAGTCTGGCCTCATCTGACGGTTATGGAAAATATTATGTATCCTATGAAAAAGATGCGGATGAACAAGGACGAAATGGCCCGCCGGGCCAGACATGCCCTGGAGCAGGTCCGCATGGTAGGCTATGAAAACCATCTGCCCAGCCAGCTCTCCGGCGGGCAGCAGCAGCGCGTGGCCATCGCCCGGGCGCTGGTGAGCAGCGATGAAGTCATCGTCATGGACGAACCCATCACCAACCTGGACGCCAAGCTTCGGGAGGAAATGCTGCAGGAGATCCGGGTGATCCAGCACGATATCGGCACCACGATCCTGTATATCACCCACGATCAGGAAGCCGCGCTGCAGCTGTGCGATAAAATGGCTATCATGGATTATAACGGCACCCTGTGCCAGCTGGGCGCTGACGAGGATATCATCCTCCGTCCCGCCAACCGTTTTGTATTTGAGTTTATCGGCGTATCCAATTTCCTTTCCCTGGTGCAGCAGAACGGCCGCGCGTACATCGACGTGGGCGAGAAGTATCCTTTGGATGAATGCCCCATGGAAATCTTTGCCGGCGGGCAGAAAATGGAAATGGGGGTCCGTTCCAACGATGTCGCTTTCGACAACACTTCGCCCATCCGCGCCAAAGTCCGCAGCTCTGTCTTCCTGGGCAGTGAATACAACTATTTCATCCAGCTGGGCAACAAGGAACTGCGGGTGCAGCAGAACGCGCTGGACGTGATCCAGCACGGCGAAGTGAAGGAAGGACAGGAAATCGGCCTGCGTTTTCTGCAGCCCCGTTACTATCCGGCTAAAGAGCAGAAAGGAGGCAACGCATGAATATCGGAAAATCACGCAAAACGTCAGACTTAGCTGCTCTGGACGGCGCTACCTTCGGGCTGGATAAAGCCATGACCATGGTCAGCTTTGTGCTGCTGTTCGTCATCGTCTTTATCCCTATCTTTATGATCGTATATAATGCGTTCTTCTTTGAAGGAAAATTTGATATCGAAATGTTCCAGACGGTGGTGTTCAGCAAAGACAATGTGGACGCCATGACCAACACCGTCATCATCGGGGTGGCCGTTACCTTTTTCGGAACGGTCGTCGGGCTGTTTTACGCCTGGCTGCTGGGCCGCAGCGATATTCCCTGCAAAGGCCTCATGCGGGCCCTGTTCATGATTCCTTACATGTTTCCCCCGTTCTTCGGGGCCATGGCCTGGGATATGCTTCTCTCCGGCCGCGGCGGTTACGTGAATACCTGGCTCATGAACGCCTTCGGCCTGGAAACGGCGCCGCTGAACATCAACTCCCTGTGGGGCATTATCTTTGTAGAAGTTTCCTATTATTTCCCCTTTGTGTTCATGCAGGTCGTTTCCGCGCTGGAACGCATGGATCCCACCCTGGAAGAATCCGCCCGTATCGCCGGCGCTACCCAGGGCACGGTAATCCGCAAGATCACGATCCCGCTGGTGACCCCGGCCATTTCTGCCGGCGCCCTGCTGATTCTGATCTCCTCCCTGGCACACTTCGGCGTGCCGGCCATTATGGGCTTCTCCAAACAGATTTACACGCTGCCCACTGTAATTTATGCCTGCATCGACCGGGCCGGCGGCAGCTTTGAAGGCATCCGCCAGGGCGCGGCCCTGTCCATCCTGCTGGTATTCGTGGTAGCCATGGCTCTGATCTTACAGAAGATCGTCCTCAGCTCCGGGTCCTACGACATCATCAAAGGCAAGAGCATGCGTCCTACCCTGATCAAGCTGCGGGGCGCCAAATACCCGCTCCTGTTCTTATCGGTCATCACGCTGATCGTCATCGTGCTGGTTCCCCTGATCATGATCTTCCTGGAAGGCCTGGTCAAAGCCTACGGCCTGCCACTGGTACCGGAAAACTTCACGCTGGACAACTTCCGGAACATTGCAACCAGCAAAGCGACCATGGATTCCATCCAGAACTCCCTGGCCCTGTCCATCTCCGCCGGTATCATCTGTATGTTCCTGGGCGTTATGGTGGCTTACGTTGTTATTAAAATCAAACCCAAAGGGAAGGAAATCCTGGAAATGCTCTCCGTACTTCCCTATTCCATTCCCGGCACCGTGCTGGCCATCGGCGTCATCCTGGCCTGGTCCGGCGCATTGTGGGGCATCAGCCTCTACAATACCATCTGGATCATCCTGGTAGCCTACATGGCCCGTTACCTGTCCTTCTCCATGAAGAGCGCCTCCGCGTCCCTGCAGCAGGTGCATCCTTCCCTGGAAGAAGCGGCAAGGGCCTGCGGCGCGTCCCATACGGAATCCCTGAAGGACGTAACGCTGCCGCTGATCCGTCCCGCCATGGTAGCCGGCTTCTTCCTGATTTTCCTGCCCTCCATGCGCGAGCTGACCATGTCCATCCTGCTGTACGGCCCGTATACCCGTACCCTGGGCGTGCAGATTTTTGCGCTGCGTGACTCCGGACAGATTCCCCAGGCGTCTGCCCTGGCTGCCATCGCGATCCTTATCATCATCGTCTGCAACTTTATCGTGACCCAGATCACCAAAGACAGAAAGGGTGTGTAAAACATGGCTGAAGATCAGATCATCTTAAAACATGTGACCAAGCGTTTTACCACCAAGACCCTGGGCACGGTAACGGCGGTAAACGATTTCAATCTCAACATCCACGAGGGCGAATGCTTCTCGTTCTTAGGTCCCTCCGGCTGCGGCAAGACCACGACCCTGCGTATGATCGCGGGCTTCGAGGATCTGTCGGAAGGGGAGATCCACCTGTGCGGCCGTCCTGTCTCCATCAAGGAGAAGAATCTGTATGTGCCGCCGGAACAGCGCGGTCTGGGCATGGTGTTCCAGGCCTTCGCCGTCTGGCCCCATATGAATATTTTTGATAACGTGGCCTTCCCCCTGCAGATCAAAAAAGTTCCCCACGATGAGATTCGTAAACGGGTGAAGGAAGCGCTGCACCACACCAGCCTGGACGGCATGGAAGAAGTCTATCCGTCCGACCTGTCCGGGGGGCAGCAGCAGCGTATCGCGCTGGCGCGCGCCATCGTCACCAACCCCAAGGTCATGCTGCTGGACGAACCCCTGTCCAACCTTGACCCCAAGCTGCGGGAAAGCATGCGTTTTGAAATCAAGGCCCTGCAGCGCAAATTCGGTTTTACCGTCATCTTCGTAACCCATGACCAGAGCGAGGCCATGGCCATCTCCGACCGGATGATGGTCTGCGACATGGGCAACATCATGCAGGTGGACACGCCGTCCAACCTGTACAATAAACCGGTGAACCGTTTTGTGCATAACTTCCTGGGCCAGTCCACGTTCCTCCACGTAGTACTGGATCACGGCCAGGTCTACGCCCGGGGCGACATGCAAAACCCGCTGCCCCTTGCCATTCCGGAAAAGGCAGACCGGGAAATGGTGGTGGCCACCCGTCCCAACGCCATTGACCTGAACCGGGATCACGGTTTCAAGACCCATATCTACAGCCGTGTATTCCTGACCGATACCACGGAGTACCTGGTGCCGGTCGGCGATCAGCTGCTGAAGATTCAGACGCCGCACCGCATCACCTTCGGCAAAGGCGAAGAGTGCTATGTAGACTTCACCCACGTCATGTGGTACCCCGAAGAAGACGAAAGCGCCGAGGCAGAACGGGCAAAACGGCAGCTGGTGTAACCGGCAGTGGATTCCGGCTGCCCGGACCGGCCTGTGCCGTATGCTGTGTAACGCGGCGCATACGCTGCCGGCCTGGATCCTGATAAAAAATTTCCCCCAATTACAGTATTACATGTAATTGGGGGACTATTTTTTTTGGCTGTCCGTTACAGAAAACGGAATCTTCCTATATTCCTATATTTTTATATTCCGATCACGACCCCGCCGCGGCCGTGGTGATGATGACCGTGCCCGATACCAATGCCGATGCCGATCCCGATGGGGAAGCCGCTGCCGGAGGTACGGTTTTCCTCCCGCTCCAGATCTTTTTCATCCAGGACGGTAAAACTGACCTTTTTTGTCTTGCTGAATTCACCGATGGCTACTTCTGCGAGGACATCGGCCTTGCCCCGGGCGATGCCGTAAACGACGGGCTGCCCGTTTTCATCTGTATCGGTGACAAGGGTGTTTTCGTTCAGGCTGGTGAGGGTCAGCGTATAGGGGATATTGCCGGGGACCCGGATAAACACCTTGCTGGCGCTTTCCATGGGAATCTTCCGGTATAACGCATAAATCTCAATCTTTTCCATCAGCTTTTCCGTCGTGCCTTCCAGCAGTTCCGTGCGGCCTTCGCCGGGAAAACGCCGGAATGCGCAGCTGTCGTCCTTGGCCAGCAGATAATCGCCCACCGGTTCGGAAACGTTGGGGAGAAACGCTTTTACGTGGTAGAAATAATCGCCGGTCAGCGTCTTATCCATACGGTAGACATAGTCTTTATCCGGCTGCAGGCCGGTCTTTGCCGGATCGATGCCCTGCAGCAGGGCAACCGCCTTATCCAGCTTTTTGCCGCTGGTAATGTAGTAATTGGCCATCGCTTTTTCCCGGGCTGCCTGCCGTACGGCAGGGGCATTTTCAGAAGGCACTACGGCGCCGCTTTTATAGGCTGCAGCGCTATTGTCCGCTTTTGCTTCTGCTGCGGCCGCAAAAGCCGGGAACGCCGAACCGGCGCTGATCGTAAGTACAGTTATTAATGCAGCGGTCATTTTTTTCCAGTTTTTCATGGCAGTTACCTCCATCGGCATTTATCCTGTAAAATTCGCGATATTGACAATAAGCAGGATACCTTCTTTTTTCCACATCATTATTATAATATGAAATCATGACAAATGCATGGCAAAATTTTATAGCGGCAAATAAAAATTCCTGCTGCGGATGCAGCAGGAATTTTTTCAGGGAGGGGTGCTTTATCATAACAACGCACAGGCGTCAGGTGTACCTTCCGGGGGCTGTCAGCCTGCTGTACTGTCATACATCAGGCAGCGGGAGCCGGAGGCGTATCCGGGCGGGGACCCTGGGGACCGCGTCCGTCATGGGGACCATGGCCGCCTCTCGGGCCGGGTGCGCCCTGGCCGGGACCGGGGCCGAAACGGCGGTGTTCTTTCTTCCACTGTTCCTTTTCTTCCGGAGTCATGGCTTTCCATTTTTTCCAGAACTCTTCCATCCGTTCCTGCTGGCGCTTATCCCTCTCCAGGAAACGTTCCTTTTCCTCTTTGGTCATGTTTTTGGTGCGTTCTTTGACCATTTCGTCGTGTTTCTTTTTAAAGTATTCATGACGTTCGTCTTCCGTCATTTTGGCAATTTTTTCGCGTTCCGCCTTTTTCGCTGCCTGACGTTTTTCGAAGACCTTCTTTTCGTCCTCGGTCATATTTTTCATGCGTTCTTCATTGACACGGCTGATGAACTTTTCCGTCGCTTCACGGCGTTCCCTGTCATTCATGGTCTGCCAGTTGGCGAAAAATTCTTCCCGTTCTTTGGCCAGCTGCTGTTTCTGGTCGGGAGTCAGCTTGCCGGGGCGGTCCTTTTTTTCGCCGTGGAATTTTCCGTCGTGGTGATGGCCGGGGCCGCCTTTGGGGCCGCGGAACTCGCCGTCATGATGGTGGCCGGGACCGCCTTTAGGACCGCAGGGACCGCGGAACTCGCCGTCACGATGATGACGGGGGCCGTGGTGACGGCCTTTTTCCGTATCCGGAGCCTGCTGCTCAATTTTGTTGTTGTATTCCAGCCCTCTCTGCTGGATGGCGGCGTCTTCCGCTTCGGTTGCCGCAAAAGCGGAGCCTGCTAATACGGTTGCCAGTACGCCTGCTGCTACCAGAGTTTTTTTCCAGTTCTTCATCATTTTCATCTCTCCTTCTTTTTTATAGACTTAGCACTTGAAATTTCTTTTCCGGGTCGTCTTTATCATACAGTCCAAATATGGCAAATCAATGTTTTTTCCGGAACAAAAATATGTTTTTATAAAAATGTTTTAATACTTTTCAAGTTGTTGTATAATTATAATAGATAATAGTTTTTATAGAAGTGCTTTTACGGGGGGCTGCATATGAACAAAGTACTGATTGCCGACGATAATGCGCAGATAACGAAGGTTTTGAAGGATTATGCCGTTAAAGAAGGCTGGGGCTGCTATATTGCATATGACGGGGACGAGGCGCTGCGCCTCTACCGCGAATTTGCCAGAGAGATCACCATTGTCTTCCTGGATGTGATGATGCCGAAGAAGGACGGGTTTGCCGTGTGCAAGGCGATCCGGGCCATGTCCCAGGTGCCGGTGATCATGATCACGGCCCGGGGCGAGGACGCGGATAAGATTCTCGGTCTGGATATCGGCGCGGACGATTATATCGTGAAGCCTTTCAGCGCCGCGGAAGTCATGGCCCGGGCCCGGGCGATCCTGCGGCGAATCCCCAAACAGGAGGAAACAAGTTCCCGCAAACTGACTATCGACAACCTGGTCATCGATATCGATAATTATATGGTGACCATCGGCGGCGCCGAAGTGCCCCTGACCAAGCGGGAAAAGGAACTGCTGTGGCTGCTGGCTTCCAATACAAAAAAGGTCTTTTCACGGGACAATCTGCTGGACAGCCTCTGGGGGTATGATTACTTCGGGGACAGCCGGACAGTGGACTCCCACATCAAACGGCTGCGGGCCAAGCTGGATGCGTTCGAACATCCGGGCTGGGCTGTGAAGACCATCTGGGGTGTGGGTTACCGCTTTGAAATAACCGCGGAATAAGCGGGGAATGGAGTGCGACATGTTTAAAAGTAAAATAGCTGCGAAGCTGGCGGCTTATTTTGCGCTGGCCGTTCTGGTCTTTGCGTTTGTCATGGCCTTTTCCTTCGGTCATTTCTTCCGGGAAAATGCAATTGAGCGGCAGCAGCGGGCGCTGACGCGCCGGGCGGCCCACGTGGCGGCCATTATGGGGGATAATCTGGAGAGGTTCCGGCAGCGGGAAGACCGGGTGAAACCGGAATCGCAGAAGGAAACGGCTGCTGCGGACGGAACGGTACAGGCAGGCACGGCAGGGTCGGCACAGACCGCTGCCCCGCAGGCTGGCCCGGGCAGTTCGGGAAAAAGCGTTAATCCTGTGGAACTGCTGCATTCCCGCAGGCTGATCGCCTATGTGAATATTATCACGGCAGACGATGTCTGGGTAGCGAGCAAAGACGGAAAGATTTACATGCGGAACCATCTGGCGGAAGGGGATATGAAGGAAGTTCCGAATATTCACGGCCGGATCGAAAGAAGCAAAGGCCCGCAGGGACGGGATATCCCGCCTGTTTTTGAGGGGACCACGACCGTGAACTCCCTGCCACAGGTGTACCGGGATATGTTCCGTAACGGTTTTAAAGGCGAATCTGCCGTACGGGAGGATTTTGACAAACGCATCAACGAGATGATGGTCTCCGCAACGGCGCCGATCTACGATAAAAACGGCGGTGTAGAAGCTGTTCTGATGCTGCGGGTGCCGGTCTTCGGGCTGCGCCAGTCCTTTGCGGATGCCCTGGAATTGTTCGGCGGCTGTCTGGTACTGGCGCTGGTCATCGCCATGGCCGTGGCCTGGTTCCTGTCCATGAAATTTACGAAACCGCTGAATAAGATGAAGGATGCGGCGGAAAAGCTGGCTGCCGGCGACTATACGGCCCGCAGCTATGTGACGCAGAACGATGAGATTGGCGAGCTGGCCGCCACGCTGGACAGCATGGCCGGACGGCTGGAAGAGGCGGACCGGGAAACAAAACAGACGGAAAAGATGCGGAAGGAGTTTATCGCCAACATTTCCCATGAGCTGCGTACACCGGTAACGGTAGTGCGGGGCAGCCTGGAGGCGTTGCGGGATAAGGTGGTGACGGAACCTGCCGAAGTGGAACGGTACCATGATACCATGTACAATGAAACGCTGTTCCTGCAGCGTCTGATCAACGACCTGCTGGACCTGTCACGGCTGCAGAATGTGGATTTCCCGATTGAAAAGGAGCCGCTTAATTTCTGCGAGGTAGTGCAG
>JAFTZZ010000178.1 GCA_017460905.1 Acidaminococcaceae bacterium
GCCTTAGCGGTCACTGTCACCGGTGAGCACGACAGGGATAACCGCAAGGAAGTCATCAAACGCAGACTGGCTTATGAAGCGGACCCGGAAGGCTTTATAGCCTCGTTTAAGGAGCAGCAGGAGGAACTGGCGGATAAGATCGTGGCTGCCGGTAAACTGCTGCCGGAAGTGACTGTAGCGGATGCCATGCTGGACAAGGTGGCGGATCTGGCCATTGATTTAGGGGTAGACGGGCACCGTTCCGACATCACCCTGATCAAGACCGCCATGACCATGGCAGCTTTTCGGGGCAGCAGGGCCGTGGAAACGGAAGACCTGAAAATCGCGGCGCGTCTGGCCTTGCCGCACCGTATGCGCCGGCGTCCTTTTGAAGACGGAACCCTGGATATGGAAAAAGTGCTGGCAGTTCTGGAAGGATAATTATGTCTGGTTATTTTAACTACTATCCCTTTGCGGCTGTCGTGGGACAGGAGCAGGCCAAGCGCGCCATCCTGATTGCGCTGGTCAATCAGAAGGCGGGCGGCCTCTTGATCAGCGGCGTGACCGGTACGGCCAAGTCCGTGCTGGTGCGGGGCGCGGCTGCGCTGTCGGGCGAACGGGCGCTGCTGAACCTGCCGCTGAATGTGACCGAAGATATGCTGTTTGGCAGTATCGACCTGGAATATGCCGTGGCCAAAGGGGAACGCCGTTTTGAGCCGGGTCTGTTAGGCCGGGCCGACGGCAATGTTCTTTATATTGATGAAGTGAACCTGCTTCGACCGGAGCTGCTGACAGCAGTACTTGACATTAACATTGCCGGGGAGAACCGGGTGGAGCGGGACGGCATATCGTTTACCCACAAAGCGGAGTACACGGTAATCGGAACCATGGATCCCAGAGAAGGGGTTCTGCCGAATCATATTTTGGACCGCTTCGGGTTGTTTGTGGAAACCGAAAACCTGAAAGAAAAAGAACCGCGCAGGGAAATCATGCAGCGGCTGCTGGACTTTGCCAGAGACGGTAAAGCGTTCCGGGAACAATACGCGGAAGAAACAGAACAGCTGAAAGCGCAGGTTGCCCGGGCGCGGGAGCTTCTGCCCGAAGTGGAGATCAGCGAAGCCATGCTGGAACTGGCGGTGCAGTATTGCACCCAGGCGTTCTGTGCCGGGCACCGGGCGGACCTGTATCTGCTGGAGACTGCCAGGGCGATTGCCGCGCTGGCAGGGCGGACCTATATTCTTCCCAAGGATATGGAAGAGGCGGCGCTATATGTACTGCCTCACCGCATGCGCAAACCGCCGGAACCGCAGCCTGAAGAAGAACCGCCCCAGGAAGAACCGGAGGAGCAGGAAGAAGAAACCGATCCGCCGGAAGATGACGCGGACGATACAGACGGGCAGGAGGATACGCTCCCGCCGCCTCCGCCGCCGGAAAACGGTGATAACGAAGAAGAACAGAATGACGACGGGGAACAGGACAAAGACGAGCCGGACTCGCCGGAGCAAAATCCGCAGAACAACGACCAGCAGGAAGATAAGGTAGATGGTATCGACACCCATTTCCCCATGCCGAAGATGGTGCTGGATATGGGACGGGATCAGATTAACCGCAAAGGCAGCGGCAAACGCAGCCTGACCAAGACCGACCTGAAGCAGGGGCGTTACGTACGCGCGGAAATTCCTAAAAACAAAGTGGACGACCTGGCCTTTGACGCCACGATCCGTGCAGCTGCTCCTTACCAGCGGCACCGTCCCAAAAACGACTGTGCCATTAACATACAGCAGGGAGACCTGCGGCAGCGTGTCCGGGAAAAACGCATCGGTACCACCTTCCTGTTTGTGGTGGATGCCAGCGGGTCCATGGGGGCGCAGGAACGCATGCGCGCCGTCAAGGGCGCCATCTTCGCCATGCTGCAGGAAGCGTACCAGAAACGGGACAAGGTTGGCATGATTGCTTTCCGCCGCAAGGTGGCAGAAGAATTGCTGCCGATAACCCGGAGTGTAGACCTGGCCCAAAAACGCCTGGCAGAGCTGCCTACCGGCGGCAAAACGCCGCTGGCAGAAGGGCTGGCCCAGGCTTTTATCTCGCTGGACATGCTGAAACGCAAAGAACCTGACGCGGAACCGGTGCTGGTGCTGGTCACGGACGGACGTGCCAATTCTGTGGTGCAGGAGGGGGAAGACCCTGTGGAAAGTGCCCTGAAACTGGCTCGGCAGATTCACAAGGCAAAGATTACGTCCGTCGTCATTGATACGGAAATGGATTTTATCAAGTTAGGCGTGGCCCGGCAGGTGGCCGCCGAAATGGGCGCCAATTATTATAAGCTGAAGCAGCTGTCCCAAGGTGACATACTTCACATTGTAAGAAATTTGGGGATATAAAAATTATAGAAGCAAACATATTCAAAGGTTAAAAATTTTACGCAGGCGTAATCAGGACGCAAAAGACAGCGCTCTGATTACGCCTGTATTATTTTTATAAATGAAGATAGAAAATTTGCAAAAAAAAGAAAAAAATCGAATTAATATTGACTATATTGTAAGTATATAGTTTATAATAATATTAAATTATAAATAAAAATAATTATTATTTATTGTACAAAACTAAAAATTTTCGGTTGTTGATTGAATCTGCGGGACCATGAAAGACTGGCTGCAGATGAAATTTGCAATAAATCAAAAAGAGGGGTGTTATGCAATGAAGATGTTGTCAAAAGGTATGTTAATGTCGGCCCTAATTTGCGGGACACTTAGTATTGTACCCTACGGGGGGGCTGTTGTACACGCAGAAGAGACTGCCGATGACGCAACGTTGCTGGGATTCAATCTGGATCAGATTGTCGTAACAGCAACAAGAACGAATAACAAACTGGTGGATACACCTGCCAATGTCAGTATTGTCGATTCTGAAATAATTGAGAGACGGAATTATCAGACTGTCGTTGAAGCTCTTAACGATGTTCCTGGTGTTATAATGAAGCGCAGCGGATTCGGTGGAGACGATAATCACATTTATTTAAATGGCGACGATCGTGTTCTTGTTATGGTGGATGGTCGTCGTTTGAATAAAGATACTGGAACTTCCGGTCGTTCCGGATTTGATATGACAAATCTTCCCTCGCCGGAGTTTATTGAACGGATAGAGATTCTGAAAGGCGCCGGTACTTCATTATATGGATCAGATGCTGCTGGTGGCGTAGTTAACATTATTACAAAATCTGCTAAGAGGAATTACATAAAATTGAATGTGAATGCTGGTTCATGGGGAACGGAAAATTATAATCTTGCAGCCAGCGCCAAAGTCGGAAAAACAGGCGTATACGTTACTGCAGCAAAAAGTCGACAGGATTATGTTAAGTTCACAGAAGCAACTACAAAGCGGCATAGAAAGTGGCCTAATTCCGCTAATGAAATGACAAATGCAACAGTAAAGATTGATCAGGAAATCGGTCATGATCAAGTGGCAACCTTCTATTTTGAGCATTCATTTAAAGAAGGGCGTAAGCCATATTATGCACCAGATCTCGGAGGATGGAATACTCTA
>JAFTZZ010000179.1 GCA_017460905.1 Acidaminococcaceae bacterium
ACAGCTCTTCTTTCATGAAGTGGGAACAGCTGCAGGTTGCCAGATACCCGCCCCGGGGCAGCAGTTTCATGGCTTTCATGTTGATATCCTTATATCCGGAAGTCGCGTTCCGTACCGTTTTACGGCTCTTGGTAAAAGCCGGCGGGTCAAGGATGATAAAATCATAGTCCCGGCTGTGCTCCGTCTCCAGCTTGTCCAGCAACGCGAACACGTCCGCCTGCACAACCTTAAGCCGGTCCGCCACACCGTTCTTCTCCGCGTTGAGCGCCGTCATCCGGCAGGCTTCTCCGCTGACATCTACTGCCGTTACACGGGCCGCGCCGCCCTTGGCCGCATTCAGCGCAAAGCTGCCGGTGTGGGTAAAACAGTCCAGCACATGTTTGCCATTCGCAATGCGCGCTACCGACTGCCGGTTATATTTCTGGTCCAGGAAAAAGCCGGTCTTCTGTCCGTTTTCCACATCCACATCGTAATAAATCCCGTTTTCGCAGATTGTGGTCACAGCGGAAACAGGAACATCTTCCCCTGTCAGTGGGAACCAGCCCCTGCCTTCCTCCATGCCTTCCAGCAGGCGGATCTTCACATCGTTCCGCTCATAAACGCCGGAAACGGTTTCTCCGTCACTGCGCAGCAGTTTTACCAGCAGCGGAATCAGGATGTGCTTGCGCAGTTCCATGCCTAAAGAAAGAGTCTGAATCACCAGCAGGTCATTATACCGGTCCACGGTCCAGCCCGGGAACTGGTCCGCTTCCCCGAAGATCAGCCGGCAGCATTTGAAATCGTCTCCCGGCATAACGGTCCTGCGGTAGTCCAGCGCATAACGCAGTCTCCGTTCCCAGAACGCTTCATCAAACTTATCATTGGTATTACAGCTTATAATACGCACCCGGATTTTGCTGTTGTCATTGACAAAACCGGTACCCAGGTACCTGCCTTTTTCCGTCACCACATCCACAAGGCTGCCGTTTTCATACGCGCCTTCCACTCTGGTAACTTCTTCGCCGTACACCCAGGGGTGACCGCTGCGGACTGCCCGTTCCCCTTTTTTGGTAATATAAAACTTCGCATAATTTCGCATAATTGTCCTCTGATCTTTTACAAATTTATTATTATATTATATCATAAAAGCTGGCATAAACTAACCTTAATCTCTCTGCAAAGGTGACTAAATTATGAAATATGAAAATATTGTATCCGGTACCTTCCGGAAACGCCCCAACCGTTTCATCGCCCACGTGGTAATAGACGGAACGGAAGAAATCTGCCATGTGAAAAATACCGGCCGCTGCCGGGAACTGCTGGTTCCGGGTTGCACGGTCTACTGTGCCGTCAGCGACAATCCAAAGCGCAAAACAAAATTTGACCTGGTTGCGGTGGAAAAGAAAACTGAAAACCGCAGCCTTCTCATCAATATGGATTCCCAGGCGCCCAATGCTGCCGTGAAAGAGTGGCTGGCGGCGGGGCAATCCCCTTTTGGCAAACCGGACCTGATAAAACCGGAATGCAGGTACGGAAATTCCCGTTTTGACTTTTATCTGGAAATCAATGATTTTAACACCCCTGTCGAAGACAAGTCATACCACAATGTCCATCGAACAGTGTCCTCTAATCCTGCAATCCGCAAGATCTTCCTCGAAGTCAAAGGCGTCACACTGGAAGAAAACGGCATCGTCCTCTTCCCTGACGCACCCACCGAACGGGGCGTGAAACACGTCCGGGAACTGATCGAATGCCATAAAGAAGGATACGAAACCTGTATCCTCTTTGTCGTACAAATGAACAAAGCCTCTTACTTTACACCTAACAGAAAAACGCACCCGCAATTTGCGGATATCCTGAATGAAGCACAAAATTCAGGTGTTCAGCTGATGGCCTGCACATGCTGTATCTCCCCTGACGAAATAGCTGTAGACCAACCGCTGGATATCAGGTTAAAAGATTGATTCACCCGACAATCAAACATGTCACATGCAAAACAATGGCTGCACTAATAAACAGTACAGCCATTGTTTTTATTAACTAATTATTTAATGTTTTCATACAGCTTACGTTCCGCTAAACAGGAAGATTTATTCCCCGGCTTTTTTGTGCTGGAGGAACAGCCAGATGGTGCCAGCCAGCAGAATCGATGTGTACGCGCCGCTGCAGCAGCCTACCAGCATGGCAAACGAGAAGTTGTGGATCGTTTCGCCGCCGAACAGGAAGATGGCCACAATGGCAAACAGGGTCGTGATCGTTGTGTATACGGTACGTGTCAGTGTAGACTTGATGCTGTTGTCGATCATATCCGTCACCGTCTCGGTGCGGCGGTGTACCTTCAGGTTTTCACGGATACGGTCAAAGATGACGATGGTGCCGTTGACGGAGTAACCGACAACGGTCAGCAGCGCCGCCACAAAGGTTGAGTCGATTTCCAGCTGCAGCAGTGAGAACCAGCTGAGGGTAACAGATACGTCAATGATCAGCGCGATGATGGCTGCCAGCGCAAAGTTCAGCTGGAAGCGGATGGTAATGTAAAGGACCATCAGCACCCAGGAGAGGAAAATAGCAATGGCTGCCTGCTGAATCAGCTCGCCGCCGATGGTCGCGCCGACATTTTCCACACGCCGGATATCAAATTTACCTAGGGATTTTTCCATGTCGGCCATAACTGCTGTACGGTCATTATCCGCAATAACCGGAGTACGGATCAGCACGCCCTGGGAAGAGGTTACATTGGAATCGCTTCCCTCCAGCTGGATGATAGCGCCGCCAAGGTCATGCTTGCCAAGTACTTCACGAACCTGTGCCACTTGCACGGCCTTTTCAAACTTCAGGTCCATGATGCTGCCGCCGGTGAAATCAATCCCCAGATTGAAGCCGCGGAAAATCATGGAACCGTACCCGATCATCAGGCCGATGATGGTAATCGCAAAGAAAATTTTCCAGTTTCTTACAATCGAAAAGTTTTTCATTTTGCCACCTCCCCTGTTTTCGGAGCGGAGATGCCAAAGGCCGTCGGATTCTTGGTGAAGTTGGCGTCAATGAGGAACTTCAGCAGGAACTTGGTAACGGTTACCGCCGTGAACATACTTAAGATAACACCGATTGCCAGTGTTACAGCAAAACCTTTGATGGGTCCGGTGCCTAAATAGAACAGTACGGCACAGGCCATCAGGGTCGTGATATTGGAGTCAAGGATCGTAACGAGCGCACGGCCAAAGCCGTTGTCCATTGCCTTACGCAGGGTTTTGCCGTTGCGGATTTCTTCCTTGAAGCGTTCAAAGATCAGTACGTTGGCGTCAACTGCCATACCGATGGACAGGATGATGCCCGCCATACCCGGCAGTGTCAGCGTCGCGTTCAGGTAACGCATAACCAGCAGCAGCAGCATGGTATACAGCAGCAACGCAATATCCGCAACAATACCGCTGAGACGGTAGAACAGGATCATAAACACGAAGACACCGGCAACACCGATCAGGAACGCTTTCTGGCTGGCTTCCTTGGAATCCTGGCCCAGGGTCGGTCCAACGGTACGGTTTTCAATGATCTCCAGCTTGACCGGCAGCGAACCGCTACGCAGCAAGATTGCCAGGTGCTGCGCTTCTTCCATGCTCCGGTTGCCGGTGATCTGGGCACGGCCGCCGGTAATGGCTTCCTGCACCACAGGCGCGGTCAGTACTTCACCGTCCAGTGTGATAGCAATGCGTTTGCCTACGTTGCGGGCCGTTACATCTGCAAATTTCTGACCGCCTTCATCCGAGAATTCCATAGATACCAGCGGCTGGTTGCCATTGCCGATCACAGCTTTGGCGTCCTTCAGGTCCATACCGGTCAGGACCGTCTTGTCGTTGGGATCCTTGAACTCCAACATTGCAGTCTTACCCAGCATATTGATGGCTTTTTCCGGATCCTTTACGCCCGGCAGCTCCACGATGATGCGGTCGCGGCCCTGGCGCTGCACGACCGGTTCCGTCAGACCCAGTGCATTAACACGGCGCTCAATGATATGGGTCGCCCTGTCCAGTGCGTCGTCGTTTACTTTCAGCTGCGGCGTATCCACAGCCTGTAATACTACGTGCGTACCACCCTGCAGATCCAGCCCCTGCTTGACCGAACTTGCCAGCGGCCGGATATACATACAGAAGCCCCCGACAATTGCCAGTGCAACTATCAGGAATTTGCCTAATTCACTCCACCTCAAAATTACTTAACCCCTTTCATCGGTTGCTTATGCAACATGATATCAGTCGCATGCCTTACGGCATACAGCGTATAAACTTTGTGTCTGTGACCAGCGCCTGCACCCTGCGGTCGTGTTCGTCTACAGGGATCTGCTCCCGTATCAACCGGTCGCAGGTGATGCCCAAGGTAAAACCCCGTGCCTGCTCCAGGAACCGGTCATAATACCCGGCGCCCCGGCCCATACGGCAGCCCGTAACGGTAAAACCTGCGCCCGGGACCAGGATCAAATCAAGCGCGTCCGGCCGGAATATGACCGCAGGCGCTGCCACTGTACGAATCCCATACCGGTCCAAAGGCAGATTTTGCAGCGATTTTAACTCCGCAGCCTGCATCTCCGTCCGGGATGAAATCAGCGGCACCGTCACCGTTTTCCCCAAACGAAGCGCTGCCTGCAATATTCCGTCAACAGAAATCTCATTGCGGAACGCAAGATAGCCGAAAATCGTCTTCGCCTGCAAAAATTCACGGCTCTGCAGCACCCTTTCACAAACCGCTTTACTGGCTGTTTCCACATACTCCCGGGAAAATTTTTCAGCAGTTTCCTTCAGTTCTTTCCGTACTGCTTTTTTTGTCAGCAACAATTCCATCAGGCATTTCCTTTTTCGAATTCTGCCGCTTTGTCAGCATCCTGATATGTGCCTATTGCAGTCCTGGCAAAATCTATTTCCATGCCTTCCGCCAGTTTTACGGTTACCTTCTGCGGCCCGACCTTCGTCAGCGTTCCATACATGCCGCCGATGGTAATGATCTTGTCGCCCCTTTTCAGCCCATCCAGAAATTCTTTTCTTTTTTTCTGATCCTGCTTCTGGGGACGCCATAACATAAAATAAAAGATTGCTGCCATGATAACAAAAGGCAGAACAGTATTGGCAAGAAAGAATATATCGTTCATCTTACACCTCCCGGTTCAACGTTCACAACTACAGTCACAGGAAAAAACAGATAATCTGTCTTCATTTAAAAAACAAGCATAAATATTATATCAGAATTTTGGGAATTTGTCTTATTTAAATTTAAATTCCGGATGTAAATACGCTTTTGTATTTACTCACGAAAAAGTAATTGACAAAGTACCGTGCATTTTTCCTATATATCCGCCGGACGCTTCTCCTTTTCTTCCCAGCGATCCCAGAATTCTTTACGGAATTCCCTGAAACGATCCTGCTCAATGGCTTCCCGGATCTGTTTCGCGAAATCCAGCAGAAAGTGGAGATTGTGAATGGAAAGCAGGCGCAGCCCGAAAATTTCTTCCGCCTTGAACAGGTGGCGGATGTAGGCCCGCGAGAAATTACGGCAGGCATAGCAGCCGCAGTGTTCGTCGATGGGACGGAAATCTTCCGCATACATGGCGTTGCGGATCACCAGCCGCCCCCGGGCGGTCATGGCAGTGCCGTTGCGGGCTACCCGGGTAGGAAAGACGCAGTCAAACATGTCCACACCCAGGTTGATGCCTTCTACGATGCAGTCCGGCGTACCCACGCCCATAAGGTAACGGGCCTTCTGTTTATCCATCCAGTCTGTGGTCTGGTCAAGAATCTCATACATCAGCGGCTTGGGCTCACCTACGGACAGTCCGCCGATGCCATAGCCTGCAAAATCCATCGCCTGCAGCGCTTCTGCGCTCATCCTGCGCAGTTCGGAAAACATGCCGCCCTGGACAATGCCGAACAGGGACTGGTCCTCCCGTGTATGTGCTTTGATGCAGCGTTCTGCCCATCGGGTGGTGCGTTCTGTGGATTTTTTGGTATATTGAAAATCAGAGGGATACGGAATGCATTCGTCAAAGGCCATGGCAATGTCCGCGCCCAGCTCTTCCTGCACCCGCACGGAAACCTCCGGTGAGAGGAACTGTTTGCTGCCGTCGATGTGAGAGCGGAACATGACCCCTTCTTCCGTAATCTTCCGCATGGCGCCCAGACTGAAAACCTGGAAACCGCCGCTGTCCGTCAGCATACCTCTGCTGTAATTCATAAACTTATGCAGGCCGCCGGCCTTCTTTACCAGTTCGCTGCCCGGCCGCAGGAACAGGTGATAGGTGTTGGCAAGAATCACCTGGCTGCCCATGTCGTATAACTCTTCCGGTGCCAGCGTCTTAACTGTCGCCTGGGTGCCTACGGGCATGAACATAGGCGTTTCAAAGGTGCCGTGAGGCGTATGCAGACGGCCCCGCCGCGCCTTGCTTCTGCTGTCTTCTTTTACTAACTCATATGTAACTGCGTGCATGACGTCTCCTGAAATTTTTTTGATGAAGTATTATTCCTGCTCCAGCGTGGTGATGAACATGGCATCACCGAATGAGAAGAAACGGTATTTTTCCTTTACTGCTTCCGCATAGGTCCGCAGCATCACTTCCCGGGAAGAAAGTGAAGATACCAGCATCAGCAGCGTACTTTGCGGCAGGTGGAAGTTGGTTACCAGCGCATCCACAATGTGCCACCGGAATCCCGGATAGATATAAATCTGCGTCCAGCTGCTGCCGGCTTTTACTTCTCCCGATGCACCGGCGGATTCCAGCGTACGCACGGCCGTAGTCCCTACCGCAACAATACGCCGCCCTTCCGCTTTGGCTTTATTGATTGCCGCGGCAGCTTCCGGCGTGACGGAATAAAATTCCTTATGCATGGGATGGTCTTCAATATTTTCTTCCGTCACCGGACGGAAGGTTCCCAGCCCCACGTTCAGTGTGACAAAGACTTCTTCGCAGCCCATGTCCTTGATCTGCTGCACCAGCTCTTTTGTAAAATGCAGTCCGGCCGTGGGCGCTGCGGCAGAACCGGGGTCACGGTTGTACACAGTCTGGTAGCGTTCCTTGTCTTCCAGCTCCGCAGTAATATATGGCGGCAGCGGCACCTCCCCCAACCGGTCCAGGATTTCTTCGAATACACCGTCAAAAGTGAAACGGATGATGCGCCCGCCAAAGTCAGTGTGGTCAACAATTATTCCGGACAGTTCCTCCGAAAAATTGATATGCGCCCCTACCTGAAGTTTTTTCCCCGGACGTACCAGCACTTCCCATTCCGTAGCGTTCAGCCGGTTCAGCAGAAACACTTCCACATGGGCGCCGGTATCCTTATAGCCGTACAGAAGCGCAGGAATCACGCGGGTATCGTTAAAGACCAGCAGGTCCCCGGGCTTCAGATATTTGGGCAGGTCGTAAAAATGCCTGTGTTCTGTTTTACCCGTGTTTTTATCCACCACCAGCAGCCGGCTGTGATCCCTGGGCTCCATCGGATGCTGGGCGATCAGTTCTTTCGGCAGTTCATAGTCAAAATCGGTAACTTTCATAGCTAAACTTCTTTCCCAAACATGTTGTCATTTATTTCTGAATTAATAGGCTGATACCAGATAAGTTCCAGGATAATAATGTTGCAATATGGTTTTATAATAGTCATCCGGTGTTTCAGAAGCATTGTCTGCCATTCCTTTTGCCCCCCATTTAGAGAGACCTACCCCGTTTCCTATCCCTTTGCCCTTAAATAACAGCGTCTCATCCTGTGTTCCGTTAAGGAAATGAAAACCCGGAATAGCAGCCTTCCATGCCCCCTCTTCCCGGCCTTTGACCTCGATTGGAATCTGCTTTTTCCCAACTTCAATACCATATCCGTTTTCAACAGGAACATCCAGCTTATCAGGTATCGGATCTACAGCAAATGCATCAAACCAGGTACTGCTCAATGCCAGTAAGTCAGCAAATTCTTTGCCGCTCATCGTTACGCTCCCCTGGTCACCCTGCAAATAAATCAATTTTACTCTGCCGCTGGGATACCTGTCCCGGATGTCAGGTCTTTTACTGTCAGACAAACGATACCCCCGCAGCCTTCCGATTTTATGGCCATTTTGCTCCAACACACGACTGATGGTTGCAGTCTGAATTTTTTTCTCCCAGGTAAACTCAGGACACTCTGTATCATAATCCTCCACAGCCTGTAAATAAGGGATATCCCTCTGAAGCGCTTCTTCTGAGCCCACTGTCATGCCGCCGCTGCTTTCACAGTTGTATGTAGCTGCAGGCATTCCCTTATAATACAACACCTGCCCTGAAGTTTTAGCTGCAATTTTCGTTATGTTTTTATTTTCGTTACGAATCCCTCCATAAAAGGCTTCCGGGTCAACTGCACGCACGGCAAAAAAAGCAGACTTTGGGTTCTGTTTGCAATACCAGGCGAGGCTGCGCACTGCAACCGCCTGCGCTTTGATGGCTTCATCCGGCCAGACCGGGGAAGACTTCGGCCCCAAAACCGAGTTGACATAATACTCCATAGGTACACGGTTAACAACCGTCAGTTTCTTACCGTCATCTGTCACATAAATTTTCAATTGGCCCCTGTATGGCTGTCGGTTTACGGTAATCAGGTTCCGCGGACGGGCGACAGCCCTTTTATCTGGATCCGCATCAGACAAATCCGCTATTTCCAGCACGGTTCCACTGGAAAATGTATGATTTCCCAGTAAAATTTTTCCGGCACTGACAGCCGCAAAATATTTACCTTTGTCTATAATCGTTCTATTTCCATTCGGCTCCAGAGCAGACATTTTTTCGTCAACAACAATTTCTGCAGAAAATTGCGCAACTACCAGCCCGACATCCAGTTCAGACGGTGGCTGTGCGGCAGCAACAGTACACCAGGCCAGCAGGACCAGCAGGATACCGATAAGTTTTGTCCAGAGTTTGTTTATTGCAATTGCTCCCATTTATATTACCCGTGATTACAGATGGTCTTCGACGCATCCGATTTTAAATCCCCGTACAGCTGTTTGAAAATTTATCTGCAGCAAAAGCACTCCTCATTACTTGTATAAAATCGAGTTCTGTTTCTGAAGCTGAATAATTTTTTTAGTGATCCGCACAAATTCGTTTTCTTCCTTCTTTGCACCGTTTTTTAACCCCTGCGTCTCACCATGCGGTTCTAAAAATACATTGTTAACGTAACCTTCTTTCGGCTTTTTCCATTCCATATAGCGGTCACGCTCACTGAACACACAGCCACAATAAGGCTGCCTGTATAAGCCCAGCTGCAGACTGATGTTCACGCCATCCTGATAATGGGGCCGCCAGTCCTGATAGTAAAAGCTTATGCCAAACTCTGCGGCGGCAGCTTCTGCGGTTTTGGCGATCAGATCGTGCTTCTGATATGGACTGTATAACAGCGTAGTGGAAAAAGCAGTAAAGCCGTGGTCTGCAGCGTACTTCGCCGTGTACCGCAGACGCATGCGGTAACAGAAGGCACAGCGGACTGTCGGTTCCTCCAGCATGCCCCGGACGCATTCTTCCAGTGGATAAGTTTTATCTATGATCAGCCTGTAATCCTGTTTTTCTGCCAGCTCCCGCAAAGCGGACAGCCGGTGCTTGAATTCTTTGTAGGGATGTATATTTGGATTATAGTATAGCAAGGTGAAATCAACGTCCTGCTCCGTCAGCATCCGCGTGGGATAGCAAGCACAGGGACCGCAGCAGGCGTGCAGCAACAATTTCATAAGTAAATCCTTTATTAATTATATCTTTTCTTAAGGACAAGCCGTTAGTATATTACTTTTTCTGTTACTGTCTTATAATAACGACGGCTGCTCAACCTTTGGTACATTACCTGCATCTTCCGGATAGGGAATGCCCAGATAACGGTAGGTTTCCCGGGTAGCCACACGGCCCCGGGGCGTCCGCTGCAACAGCCCCAGCTGCATCAGATACGGTTCTACTACGTCTTCGATGGTGCCAGCTTCCTCACTGACAGCCGCTGCGATGGTATCCACACCGACCGGTCCTCCACCAAAGGTTTTCACGATCGTATTCAGGATCCGGCGGTCATTCTGGTCCAGTCCGTAACGGTCTACTTCCAGACGGGAAAGCGCCTGGTCTGCCAGACTCCGGTCAATGATCTCCTGTCCGGCAACCTGGGCAAAGTCCCTGACGCGCTTTAACAGACGATTGGCCACACGGGGCGTTCCCCGGGAACGGCGGGCAATTTCCAGCGCGCCTTCCGGTGTCATCTGCACAGCCAGCTTTTCCGCGGATTTGTTGACAATGATGCGCAGCTGCTCCGGCCGGTAAAATTCCAGCCTGCACTGCACGCCAAAGCGGTCACGCAGCGGCGCAGCCAGGGACCCCAGCCGGGTCGTAGCGCCAATCAGCGTGAATCTGGGCAGCGGCAGCCGTACATTCTGGGCGCCTGGTCCCTTGCCGATGACGATATCCAGCTGGTAGTCTTCCATCGCCGAATATAATATTTCTTCCACGGCTTTCGGCAGACGGTGGATTTCGTCAATGAATAACACTTCCCCTTCCGCCAGTGTGCTGAGGATGGCAGCCAGATCCCCCTGCCGCATGATGGCAGGACCCGATGTAACACGCATGTTTACATGCAGTTCATTGGCAATGATGTTGGCCAGCGTAGTCTTGCCCAGGCCCGGCGGCCCGAACAGCAGCACATGATCCAGCGCTTCATTACGCTTCAGCGCCGCTTCAATGAATACCGATATATTCTGTTTGACTTTATCCTGTCCGATATATTCGTCTAAAGTCCGGGGGCGCAAACTGTACTGTTCCGCATCAGACTCCGTTGCCTCCGATGTTACCAGACGGTCATCAAAATCCATGATGTTATCCCCTTCTCTTTATTTCTTTGCAAAAAGCTGCAGCGCCTTGCGAATCAGTTCGTCACGTTTTAATGCGGTATAATCCGGAATCTTACGCAGCACCGGCAGGATTTCTGAATTGGAATAGCCCAGCGCCGCTAAAGCCGCCATTGCTTCATTGACCGCTTCTGAACCGGAATTGCCCCTCACTGCTTCGGCAAACTCCCGGTCATTTTCCGCGCCTTCCAGCGTACCGATCTTGTCTTTCAGTTCCAGCACCATGCGTTCAGCTGTTTTTTTGCCGATGCCCGGCAGCTTGGTCAGCATTTTCAGGTCACGGCTCTGTACCGCCAGATAGAATTCTTCCGGCCTGGCCGCTCCAAGAATCCCCAGTGCGCCCTTCGGTCCTACCCCGCTTACACTCAGCAGCAGGGTAAACAAATCATAATACTGCTGGGTAAGAAAACCGTATAACTGAATCGCGTCTTCCCGCACAGCCGTGTAGGTCAATACCCGGACTGTCTGTCCCGCCGCCAGGGTCCGCAGCTGCGAAACCGGCATGAACACGCGGTAACCGACACCGCCTGTTGTTTCAATGAGGCAATATTCCGCCGCCTGGAAGGCGACGGTTCCTTTTACCGAACCAATCATACTGCACACTCCGAATTAAAGATGAAAGTTACTATTTAACGATTTCGGTCAGCGTTTGCTCAGCGGATTCTGCTGCGCCGCCAGTATCTCCCCAATACGTTTTCCGTTTTGGGTCTGCATTTGCAGGATACGGGCCTGATTAAGACCGCAGATAGCAGCAGCCAGCGCATCTGCCGTATCATCGGGATCGAGCTTCTCCTGAATGCCCAGAAGACGCTGCACCATAAAAATAACCTGCTTTTTCTCTGCCGAACCGGTCCCCGTCACTGACTTTTTAATCTGCATCGGCGTAAATTCCAGTATCGGCAGCTTCTGCTCCGCAGCAGCCAGAAGGACAACACCCCGTGCCTGCGCTACAGGGATTGCCGTATTTACGTTCCGGTTAAAATACAGTTTTTCAATAGACATAAAATCCGGGTGAAAATGTCCGATAATGTCGGAAATGTCCTGATGGATGCGCAGCAGACGCTCTTCCGGTTTCCAGTCCTTATCTGTCAGGATAGAACCGTAGAACACCGGACGCAGCACGTTCCCCCTGCTTTCCACCACGCCGTAGCCGCAGATTGCGGTCCCCGGGTCAATGCCTAATGCCAGCATCTTTTGTCCTCCAACTGTTTCTATTACATTATTATACATAACGCAAATGACAAAAGTGTGAAAATATAAAAAGGCAGGCTTTTATGAAGCCTGCCTGCTTTTTCTTATTCCTCGTCGTCTTCGTCCGGCAAGTCAGCGTTGGTATAGACTTCCTGTACGTCGTCCATATCGTCGAACATATCAATTGTCTTGCGAACCTTCTCCGCGTCTTCAGCAGACAGCTGGACCATTGTATCCGGAACCATCGTAATCTCAGACATAACCGTTTCGATATTGTTGTCAGCCAGCGCTTTTTCCACTGCGTCGTAATCTTCCGGCTGGGTCACAATTTCAAAGCTGTCCTCCAGGGATTTCATATCTTCCGCCCCTGCATCCAGCGCGATCATCATCACTTCGTCTTCATCGTAACCGGCTTCCTTATCAATGGTGAAGATGCCTTTGCGTTTGAACATCCAGCCTACGGAACCGGTCTCGCCCATATTGCCGCCGTGTTTGGTAAATGCATGGCGAATGTCCGCCGCCGCACGGTTGCGGTTGTCGGTCAGCACGTCCAGCATGATTGCAACGCCCGCCGGGCCGTATCCTTCATACGTAATCTCTTCGTATTTGGCTCCGTTGTTTTCGCCAGCGCCTTTGGCAATAGCGCGTTTGATGTTATCTTTCGGGATATTATTGGCTTTTGCTTTCGCCAGCGCCAGCTTCAGACGCATGTTGCCTACCGGGTCAGGCCCGCCCATCTGTACCGCAATGGTGATCTCGCGGCCGATCTTTGTGGTTATTTTGCCTCTGGCAGCATCTGCCTTGCCTTTTTTGTGTTTGATATTTGCCCATTTCGAATGTCCGGACATACAAATTCCTCCAATTGCATTCCCTGTCAGGAAACTAAAATTAAATTTAACTATTGTATTATACTATAAAATCCGTATTCTGACAATGATTTCGTTAAATATTTTACATTTCAAAGCTGCTTCCTGTACAAAATTTTGATTCTTAGATATAATTAAAAAAAGAAGTTCGGGGGATCTTACTATAAAAAGATACTAATCAGCCGATCAGGAGGGGAATCATGGAAATCAAAAAAGTAAAATTAGGAAAAACGGGTTTGCTGGTAACCAAAACAGCAATGGGCTGCCTGCCGATCCAGCGCATCTCCCACGAAGCGTCCCGCGCATTATTACGCAAAGCGTATGACAGCGGCATCAATTATTTTGATACGGCCAACGCCTATACGGACAGTGAGGAAAAAATCGGTGAGGCGCTGCACGATATCCGTCACAACATCATCATCTCCACCAAAAGCGGCGGCACCGACTATGACACGGTCACCAAACACATTGAGACTTCTCTGAAACGCCTGCAGACAGATTACATTGATATCTTCCAGTTCCATAATCCGGCGGTCATGCCGGACCCGAACGATGAAAAAGGCTCTTACGCCGCTGCGCTGGCTGCCAAAAAGAAAGGTTACATCCGTCACATCGGCATCACCAACCATCGGCTCAAGGTGGCTCACCAGGCTATTGATTCCGGCTATTTTGAAACCTTACAGTTCCCATTCTGCTATCTGGCAACGGAAAAGGATCTTGCACTGGTTGCAGCATGCAAAGCCCATGATATGGGCTTCATCGCCATGAAAGGATTGTCAGGCGGCATGCTGAACAATGCGGCAGCCTGCTATGCGTTTATGCAGGGATATGACAACGTTGTACCAATCTGGGGCATCCAGCACGACTGGGAACTGGATCAGTGGCTGAAGCTGACAGAAGCGAACCAGCAGATGACAGACGAATTGAAGGCAGTCATTGACAAAGACAGGAACGAATTGTCCGGCAACTTCTGCCGCAGCTGCGGATACTGCCTGCCCTGCACAGTGGGAATTGATATTCCCCAGGCAGCCAGGATGGCCATGCTTCTGCGCCGTTCACCGTACAAACGTTTCATGTCCGATGAATGGTATGCCAAGATGCAGAAAATCGATGAATGCGTGCACTGCGACCTTTGTAAGAGCCGCTGTCCGTACGGTTTGGACACGCCTTCCCTGCTGCAGTATATGCTGAAGGACTATAATGATTTTTATGCAGAACATCACAATGACTGACTAAACATTTCTTATAAACATCAGCAGGCTATTAAAACATCATTTTTGCAAAACACCATATATTTCCGTTCATAAATTTAATAAAACAAGCACCGGTTTATCCTTTCACTTTCATCAAAAATCCAAGGATAATACCGGTGCTTTATTTATATTCCTTTATTTAAAATACTGCACGCCGCTTTCAAAAATATGCTGGTCCTTCTCACCGTAAATATTCTGCATCAGGCCAGGAATATAGCGTTCGCTGTGCCCCATCTTGCCCAGAATGCGCCCGTCCGGGCTGGTGATGCCTTCGATAGCATACAGGGACCCGTTGGGATTTTCCGGGCTGTCCATGGTCGGGTTGCCGTTGAGGTCCACGTACTGGGTAGCCACCTGCCCGTTTTGGAACAGCTCCCGGATCGTATCCTCCGGCGCATAGAAGCGTCCTTCACCGTGGGAAACCGCAATGGCGTGCACATCGCCCGGTTCAACCAGGTTCAGCCAGGGCGATTTATTGGATGTGATCCGTGTATAAACCATCTGGGAAATATGGCGTCCGATCGTATTAAAGGTCAGCGTCGGGGAATTTTCTTCCAGCGGACTGTTCTCTCCGTAGGGCACCAGCCCTAATTTGATCAGCGCCTGGAACCCGTTACAGATACCCAGCATCAGGCCGTCGCGGTTCTTCAGCAGATCGTTCACCGCCTCCGCAATCCGCGGGTTCCGGAACATGGTTGCAATAAACTTGCCGCTTCCGTCCGGCTCGTCGCC
>JAFTZZ010000180.1 GCA_017460905.1 Acidaminococcaceae bacterium
CTTGAGGAACTGTTCGTATGACGGACGGGATCATCAATGTACTCAAACCGCCGGGCATGACTTCCCATGACGTGGTCAGCAGAATCCGGCAGATTTATCACACAAAAAAGGCCGGGCATTCCGGAACGCTGGATCCGGACGCGGCCGGTGTATTGCCGGTTTTTACCGGCAATGTCACCCGTTTATTAGAATACGCGGCAGCGGGCAGCAAGTGTTACCGCGCGGAAGGTGTTTTGGGAATCCGTACGGATACCGGTGATGACAGCGGGAATGTGCTGGAGCAAAAACCGGTTCCCAACATTACGCCCGAACTGATGGAACAGTGTCTGACTGCTTTTCACGGTAGAATTTTACAGGTTCCGCCTATGTATTCCGCCCTGAAGGTCAACGGCAAAAAGCTCTATGAATATGCACGGCAGGGGATTGAACTGGAGCGGACGGCCCGCCCTGTGGAGATTTTCCGGCTGGAGCTTGTGCGGCTGGCGCCCCCGTATTTTTGTCTGGACGTGGAATGTTCCAAAGGAACGTATATCCGGACGCTGCTGGAGGATATTGCTGCTGCACTGGGAACCTGCGCCTGCATGACATTTTTGCTCCGCACCAGGGTCGGGGCGTATCGACTTGAGGACGCCCATGCGCTGGAAGAAATCGCGGCACAGCCCGATCAGGTGCTGCTGCCCATGGAAACAGCAATCGACGGCATGCAGACGCTGTCTGTCAATGAACTGCAGGCCTTCCGCATTACCAGCGGCGTGAGGACAACGGTGCGAGGCACACCGGCAGGGCTGTACAGCCTCTATTGCCAGGAACGGTTTTTAGGCATCGTGCAGGCGGAAGAGGAAATGATCAAACCCCTGAAGATTTTGTTTCAGGTCCCGCAGCCGGAACCTTTATAATATCTGTATTTTTCCGCCTGAAACGGAAATAGAATCATACATTGTCAAAATTATGGAAATAGTAAAACACCTGTATTTAAACAATAAAGAAACAGAACGGTTTCAGAAGGAGCCCTGCGTAATTGCCATGGGAACCTTTGACGGACTGCACAAAGGGCACAGGGATGTCATTGACGCTGCTGCCGCGTATGCCCGCGCGCATCAGCTGCGGCTTGCGGTATTTACCTTCAGCAATCACCCCTATGCGGCAATCCGTCCTTCGGCCATTCCCCAGTCGCTGCTCTCGCCGGAAGAAAAGGTACGGCTGCTGCGGCAGTGGGGCGTCGACCTCCTGATCGATGTTCCGTTTAATAAACAGCTGTCCCTTTTATCGCCGGACACGTTTTTACAGAAACTGAAGCAGTTTAATTTTACCTGTCTGGTATGCGGCAGCAATTTTTCATATGGATTCCAGGGCATGGGAAACGTTGCGTCACTGCAGCAGTATGCAGAAAAGCAGGGAATCGAACTGATTGTGCGCCCACTGCTGGAATATAAAGGCAAAACGATCAGCAGCACACGGATTCGGCGCGCAATTGCGGACGGCAACCTGCGGGACGCGGAGCAGATGCTGGGCCGTTTCTGCAGCGTGCAGGGCATTGTGCACAAAGGTTTCCAACGCGGCAGGAAGCTCGGTTTTCCCACGGCTAACCTGTATGTGAACCGGAACGGTTCGGCGCTGCCTCCTTCAGGCGTCTATGTGCTGGAGGTCCGCAACGGTGACAGGGTGTATGAAGGCGTTGGCAACCTGGGCATGAACCCGACCTTTGACGATGTAGTCCGGGAGGTACTGGAAGTCCATCTGTTCAATTTTAATGAGGATCTGTACGGACATATCCTGGAAGCGTCCTTCTGCCGGTTTATCAGAAATGAACAGCGCTTTGCTTCTGTCGATGCCTTAAAGCATCAGCTGGAAAAGGATAAAGCGGAGGCGCTTGCCTGGTTTGCCGCGCAGAAAGCAGAGCAGTGAGCAAAAAAGAATTTGCATTTTTGAAAGTTATATGCTACAATAACTCGGTATCCTAACCGGAGCTACGAAGAGCGCTTCTCCAACGCCTGCCTGGTTCCGGCCGGACAATAAAATTTTATGGAGGTTTGTTACTATGTTAACAACAGAAGAAAAACAGGCGATTATCAAAGAGAATGCCCGTCATGAAGGCGACACCGGCTCCCCGGAAGTGCAGATCGCCGTTCTGACAACCCGTATTGCTGCCCTGACGGAACATCTGAAATCCAACAAGAAAGACCATCATTCCCGTCGCGGTCTGTTAAAAATGGTTGGTCAGCGTCGCGGTCTGCTGAATTACCTGCAGAAGAAAGATATTGAACGGTACCGTGCAATCATCGCCAAGCTGAACATCCGTAAGTAATCTTACGAACGTAAAGACCCGCTTCACAGAGCGGGTCTTTTATTTTTGCTTTTTTGCAATGTACATTTGTGTTTTTTAGAAAAGTTATGTATAATATAACAAGACATTTCGGAGGACATATGGAAACAGGCTGGGAAGGGAAGATCAGTTCGGTAAAACGGCATAGTGTGGCGGAGGCTGCCGGCATTGTGGCCGGTGAATCGCTTTGCGCGATCAATGATATGCCGCTGCGGGATATACTGGACGTCAGTTTCGCCGCAGCCGACTATGACCTTGTCCTGTCTGTCCGCGGCACAGACGGCACGCTGCGCAAAGTCTCTGTCGAAAAGGAAATCGACGAGGAACTGGGGCTTTCCTTTGAAAGCGCTGTATTTGACAAGGTCTGTCTCTGTCATAACAAATGCGTCTTCTGTTTTGTGGACCGTATGATTCCCGGTCTCCGCAAAGGCCTCTATGTCCGCGATGACGATTACCGCCTGTCGTTTTTATACGGCAATTTTGTCACCCTGACAAATTTGAAGGAGGAAGATTTTGACCGCATCATCCGGAATCACATGTCGCCGCTGTATGTTTCGGTACATGCTACGGATCCGCAGGTGCGGCAGGCCATGATGAAGAACCGGCATTCCGGGGAGATCATGGAAAAGCTGCACCGCCTGTTTGCGGCGGGCATCCATATCCATGCGCAGATCGTCTGCTGTCCGGGCTGGAACGACGGCGCCGTGCTGGAACGGTCCTACCGCGACCTGGTGGCTTTGGCGGATTATGTGGAAGATATGGCCGTGGTTCCGGTGGGGATCACTAAAAATAAGACCGGCCTGCCTGACCTGCAGCTTTTTACCAAAGAAGGAGCCGCTGCCATAGTAGAAACGGTGACACGCTGGCAGGCGGAATGCCGCCGTAAGCTGGGGCGTTCCTTTATTTATCTGGGTGATGAATTTTATGTTCTGGCGGAACAGGCAATGCCGCCGGCAGACTGGTACGACGGCTTTCCGCAGCTGGAAAACGGGATCGGCCTGACCCGGAACTTCCTTGCGGAATGGGAAAAAGCCGCGGTACGTCATACGGATACCGTCCCGCAAACGAAAAAGGATTATGTGATACCGGTAGGCGTTTCTGCCGGACAGCTGCTGCAGCCTGCCATGGAAGCGTTTAACAGGCGCTATCATACGAAAAACAGGATTGTGCCCGTGATTAATGACTTTTTCGGCCATTCCATCAACGTGACCGGCTTACTGACAGGCATTGATATTCTGAAGCAGCTTCCGGAAAACAGTCCTGTCATTTTACCCGCGGTGGTGCTGAACCAGGACAACCTGTTCCTGGACGATATGCCGCTGACGGAATTTATCCGCCGAAGCGGGCGGGAAGTCCGTATCGCCAAAGGCGCCGCAGAATTATATAACCTGCTGCTGGAACAGCCGGTAACCCATGCCGGGACCGCAGACCGGAATTCCGTGCCGGAGCGGAGCTATCCCGCTGCAGGCAATAACACCGAATACGTAAAACAGTTTTGAACTTTATATAAGAAATGAAGGAAATATGATTATCCGTTGCGCAGGAAAGCAATACCGGTTGTAATGTGAGGGAGTTTAATGTGAAAGACTTTGGCATGCTGCATGTATATACGGGAACCGGAAAAGGGAAGACCTCTGCGGCCCTGGGGCTGGCGCTGCGTGCTGTCGGCCATGGCGCCAGGGTCATCATGATCTGTTTTATGAAAGGCGACGCAACCTATGGGGAAGCGCAGGCCTTTCGCTATCTGCCGAATTTTACCATTAAGCAGATGGGCCGCGACAGCTTCGTGAATTTCCGTAATCCGAATCCGGTTGATGTGCAGATGGCACAGTCTGCCTGGGAAGAAGGCAAACGGATCCTGCTGCGGCAGGAAGCGGACGTGCTGATTCTGGACGAAATCAATCTGGCAATGGCCAAAAACCTGATCGATACAAACGAGGTCGTCGCCTTTCTGCAGGCGAACCGGAACCGCACGGAGGTCGTCTGTACCGGACGGGAAGCGCCGCAGGAACTGATTGACGCAGCCGATCTGGTAACAGACATGCAGGAAGTGAAGCATTATTTTACTTCGCAGAACATCACCATACGCGACGGAATCGATCACTGACCGATTTTCAATATATTCGTTAAAATCGGCAGGTATTTTATAACCGGTTCCGCAGCATGACGGAACCGAGAAGAAAGTCTGAGGATACTGAATTATGGCAAAACCCATTGTTGCTATTGTAGGCCGCCCGAACGTGGGAAAATCAACCCTGTTCAACGTACTGGCCAACGAACGCATTTCCATTGTAGAAGACACGCCCGGCGTGACCCGTGACCGCCTTTACGCCACCGCGGAATGGCTGGACCGTGAATTTGTCATCATCGACACCGGCGGCATCGAAATCGCCAACACGGACAAGATTGCGGTTTCCATCCGGGAACAGGCACAGATCGCAATCCGGGAAGCCGATGTGATCTTGTTTGTCTGCGACGCCCGCACCGGTATTACGGATGAAGACGCGGAAGTGGCGAAATTACTGCGCAAATCCAGAAAGCCCATTGTCCTTGCCATCAATAAGGCAGACTCGTTCAAGCAGGAGATGGAAATTTTTGAGATTTATAACCTGGGATTAGGCGAGCCGATTCCCATTTCCGCCGCCAACCATCTGGGGCTGGGCGATATGCTGGACTCCCTGATGGACAAAGTGCAGCAGACTGTGCCGCAGTTGAATGATGAAGACGAAGACGAAATCAAAGTGGCCCTGATCGGCCGTCCGAATGTCGGCAAGTCTTCTATCTTCAACGCATTGGTCGGGGAAGAACGTTCCATTGTCAGCGACCAGGCCGGCACCACCCGCGATGCCATTGACACGCCGGTAGTGAAGGACGGGCAGCGGTTCCTGTTCATAGATACGGCCGGCATGCGCCGCAAGGGCAAAATCGAGGAACTGATCGAAAAATACAGCATCGTCCGTTCCCTCCGCGCCGTTGACCGTTCTGATGTAGTGTTAATGGTTATTGACGCCGTAGAAGGCGTTACCGAGCAGGACAAAAAGATTGTCGGCTACGCCCACGAAGCAGGCAAGGGGATCGTGCTGGTGGTCAACAAGTGGGACCTGTATAAAAAGGATACCAGCTCTACCTTGCGCTACACGGAAGAACTGCGGAAAGAACTGGTTTTCCTGCAATATGCGCCGGTGGTCTATGTGTCTGCGGTAACCCAGCAGCGTATCCACCGTCTGCCGGAGGTCATCAAATATGTGGCGGAACAGAACGCCATGCGTATTTCCACTTCCGTTATCAACCAGATCATCGAAGACGCCTGCGCTGTCAACCCGCCGCCTACGGATAAGGGACGCCAGCTGAAAATTTACTTTGTGACCCAGGTCAAGATCAAACCGCCTACGTTTGTCCTGTTTGTCAACAATCCGGAGATCATGCATTTTTCCTATCAGCGCTACCTGGAGAACAAGCTGCGGGAATCCTTCGGGTTTGAAGGCACGCCCATCCAGATGATTATCCGGGCAAAGAACGAAGAAGAGGAATAAAAAGTTAAGGAGTCTTGCGCAATGAATTATCTTTTCGGTATCGGCGGGTTCCTGCTGGGGTACGTATTCGGTTCCATACCCTGCGGGTTGTGGCTGGTACAGGCATTCCACGGTATTGATATCCGCGACTACGGAAGCCACAACATCGGCACGACCAATGTATTCCGTACGGTGGGAGCCAAAACGGCGGCCCTTGTGCTGGTTGGGGACATGCTCAAAGGCATTGCCGCGCTGGCGCTCATATCCCGGTTCACTGACGATCCGGCGATTGTGGCGATTACCGCGTTAGGCGCTTTGCTGGGGCATAATTATTCGCTTTTCCTGGGGTTTAAGGGAGGCAAGGGCGTGGCCACCGGCCTGGGGCTGTTCCTGTATATGCTTCCTGCAGGCGCGGCGGCAGGCTTTGGCATCTGGGCACTGATCGTACTGATCACCCGCTACGTTTCATTAGGCTCTGTTGTTGCTGCCGTCGTGGCAGCCGGTACCGGCTGGTATCTGGGATATCCGGTACCTTATGCGGTATTCGGCACATTAGCCTGTCTTTTCGTCATTATCCGGCACAAGGAAAACATCAGCCGTTTGTTGAACGGCACGGAAAGTAAGATTAAAGCCGGTCATTTAGAGGATAAAAATTAAGTGCGGTTTTTGTTTATGCAAGCCCGCCAGACAGCAGATCATCCCATTCTGCGGCGATTCGTAAAATTTACAGATAAGGAGTAAGGGACATGAAGCGTTCTAAACATGCTGACGCGAATGCTGTTTCAGCAAATGCGAAATATGAAAAAACGGCTTTCTATCTTGTGAAAGAAGATATTCTGCCGGAAGCCATCAAAAAGACGATCAAAGTGAAAGAGATCTTGAAACGCGGCGAAGTACGGACCATCAACGAAGCGGTGGAGCGCATGGGCTTAAGCCGCAGCGCTTATTATAAATATAAGGATTTCGTTTTTCCGTTTTACGAAGCCAGCAAAGATAAGATTATTACATTGTCCCTGCTGCTGGAGCACAAACCCGGCGTTTTGTCCAGAGTGCTGAACTCCATTGCCGCCGATTCCGGGAGCATTATGACGATCAACCAGGGCATTCCGCTGCAGGGAGTGGCAAATACTACGATTTCTATTGAGACGAAAAACATGACGGTCGACCTGGAAGCGCTGCTTGACAAGCTGCGCATGATTGACGGCGTGAAACGGCTGGAAGTGCTGGGCCAGGTGTGATTCTTTTGAAGAAAGTAAGCGTTTGAAGTTTCCAAAGAGCGGAAACTTCCTTTAACATAAATTCTGCTAATTTGCTATATGGGGGAGAAGGCATTATGGAAAAAACTGTTAAAATTGGCCTGTTAGGCTGCGGGACCGTAGGCGGCGGCGTAATCATCGTCCTGAATGAGAATAAGGAAGAGATTGCCAAAAAAGCCGGCTGTAAAATTGAAGTCAAGACGGTCCTGGTCCGCGACAAAAACAAATTGAAACCGGAAATTGAAAAATATAATATCGGCTATACAGACAATCTGGACGATATTTTAAACGATCCGGAAATCAGTATCGTCGTCGAACTGATCGGGCGCGTCCATCCGGCGAAGGAATATATCGAAGCGGCGCTGAACCACGGAAAACACGTAGTGACCGCCAACAAGGACGTGCTGGCGGATTACGGCAAGGCGCTGTTTACACTGGCGGCGGAAAAGAAAGCGGATTTCCAGTTTGAAGGTGCGGTGGGCGGCGGTATCCCGATCATCCGTCCGCTGCGTTCCTGCCTGGCCGCCAATAAAATTTCCAGCCTCATGGGTATCATCAACGGCACCACGAATTACATGCTGACCCGCATGACCGAAGACGGCCTTTCCTATGGAGACGCGCTGGCGGAAGCCCAGGCAAAAGGCTATGCGGAATCCGATCCTACGGCAGACGTGGAAGGCATTGACGCGGCCCGCAAGATCGCGGTGCTGGCCTCGCTGGCCTTCAATACGCCGCTGACCCTGAAAGATGTGCATGTAGAAGGTATCGATAACATCGAAGCCTGCGACATTGAATACGCCCGCGACCTGGGATATGTTGTCAAATTGCTGGGCGTGGCGAAAAACGATCCCGAGAACGGGATCACCGCCAACGTCTATCCTGTTATGCTGCCGAAAAACCATCCGCTGGCCAGCGTCAACGACGTATACAACGCTATCTATGTAAACGGCGACGCAGTAGGCGACGCCATGTTCATGGGTCGCGGCGCCGGCAGGATGCCAACTGCCAGCGCAGTCTGCAGCGATATCATCGACGTCAGCCGCAATATCCTGTTCAACGCCTGCGGCCGGGTCAACAGCAATCTTTTCGAGAAGAAGAAAATGTGCCCGCCGGATAAGGAAATGGCCAACTGCTATTTCCGTCTGCTGGTAACGGAACGCCCCGGCGTGCTGGCGGCCATCGCTTCCACCTTTGCCGCGCAGCAGATGAGCATCGCCTCTGTGATCCAGAAAAATGTCATGGACAACGGCACCTCGGCAGAACTGGTTATTATTACAAATAAAGTTAGCAAGTTAAGCCTTGACCTGTCCCTGCGCACCCTGCAGGTGCTGCCGGTGGTGAAAAAGGTCTGCAGCGTAATGCGGGTTGAAGATCCGAAGCTGTAATTTCATTTGCTGAACCTGACAGACTTTACTGCTATCATCTCTACTTTAATTCAAAGGCGGAATCTAAATACCATGAAAAAATCTGTAACCGTCCGGGTGCCTGCCACCTCGGCCAACTGCGGTCCCGGATTTGACAGCCTGGGCCTGGCCCTGACCCTGTACAATGAATTCACATTTACAGTTTCTGATGAACAGTTCGGCTTCACGCTGGACGTAG
The DNA here is from genome assembly GCA_017460905.1 of Acidaminococcaceae bacterium. Taxonomy (GTDB): domain Bacteria; phylum Bacillota; class Negativicutes; order Acidaminococcales; family Acidaminococcaceae; genus Succiniclasticum. The sequence continues at coordinate 8,694 of JAFTZZ010000180.1, forward strand.
AAGGGGAAGGGAAGGACAGCTTCCATGCGTCCGGCCGGAATATGGCGTTTGCTTCGTTCCTTGCAGTATGGAATAAGATAACGAA
>JAFTZZ010000181.1 GCA_017460905.1 Acidaminococcaceae bacterium
CTATCATGGGACCGTCCGCAGGCGGCGCTGTTTACAGCCCGGCTCTGACCGACTTCATCTACATGGTAAAAGAAACCTCCAAGATGTTCATTACCGGACCTGCGGTTGTTAAATCCGTAACCGGTGAAGAAGTAACTCAGGAACAGCTGGGCGGCGCTATGACCCACAACTCCCGTTCCGGTGTTGCGAACTTCGCAGCTGAAGATGACGCAGACTGCATCCAGCAGATCCGTTATCTGTTAAGCTTCCTGCCTTCCAACAACATGGAAACCGCACCGATCGTTGATACCGGTGACGATCCGAACCGTACGGAAGAAGCCCTGAACAGCATTTGCCCGGACAACAGCAATGCTCCGTATGATATGTACGAAGTAATCAAAGCTATTGTTGATAATGGCGAATTCTATGAAAACCAGAAATACTGGGCTCAGAACATCATCACCTGCTTTGCACGCATGGACGGCGAGACCGTAGGTATCATTGCCAACCAGCCGAAAGTAATGGCAGGCTGCCTGGATATCAACGCTTCTGATAAATCCTCTCGCTTCATTCGCTTCTGCGATGCTTTCAACATTCCTATCCTGAACCTGGTAGACGTACCTGGTTTCCTGCCCGGCACTGTACAGGAATATGGCGGAATCATTCGTCACGGCGCCAAGATGCTGTATGCTTACTCTGAAGCTACCGTACCGAAGATCACCCTGGTTACCCGTAAGGCCTATGGCGGATCCTATATTGCCATGTGTGCGCAGGAATTAGGCGCAGATCAGGTTATTGCCTGGCCGACTGCTGAGGTTGCGGTTATGGGGCCTGCCGGCGCTGCCAATATCATCTTCAAGAAACAGGATCCGGAAACCCAGAAGAAGAGCACCGAAGAATATGTTGATAAATTTGCGACTCCGTACATCGCAGCTGAACGCGGCATGGTAGATATTATTATCGAGCCGACGAACAGCCGTCCGGCGGTTATCAGCGCCCTGCATATGTTGGAGACCAAGCGCGAGAGCCGTCCGGCAAAACGCCATGGCAATATGCCGGTTTAAAAGAAAATATACTACTTCTTATAAATGCGAAGAGCCATCGGCAAAAGGCCGGTGGCTCCGTTTTTTGTTATGCAATTATCGTTTTTTACTCTCTTCATATAAAGATTGGATGTTACACAGCCGTTTTGCATATCCGTATTCGTTATAAAACTCCAGGAATTTTAAAGCGAGCAGGGACAGGGGACGTCCTTTAACCTTGACCACAGATTTATAAATCTCCGCATCCGCGTCCAGAATCTTTTTTACAATCAGGTTCTCTTCCAGATCCTCTCCCTCAGACAGAGGAACGACAGTGACGGCCATGTCGGCGGAGGCCCAGTGCAGTGTAGTGTTGCGGGTGGTGTTGATGCTTCGGAGCCGGGGCGTAAAACCGGCCTGCGCGCAGCATTGCCTGAACTCCTCGTAATAACCGGACGATACGCTGATAGGGATGTCCTTCAGCTGGTTTAAAAGGATTCCCTTACGACTTGGTTCTTCCAGCCATTTTGAATGGCTGTTGAAAACCGCGGCAAAGTATTCATCGGTACGGAATAATTCCTCAATGTCGCTGTTCTTGTCGGGCGGCGTGCTCAGCAGCCCGATTTCTCCAATGCCATTGAGCAACTGTTGGCGCTGTTCGATAAAACTGGATTCAAAAATCATAAAATTGACGTCGGGATAGGCTTTGCTGAATTCGTTCAGCACGCGTTCTACCAGCGGTTTAGACCGCGAATTCGCCACACTGAGGCGTAAGGTGCCGGAAGCACCGTGTTCGCTGCTTCGGATTTCTTCTAATGCCGCGTCGTCCAGCGAGCAAATGTACTTGGCTTTTTCGTAGAGAAGCCGCCCGGCGTCCGTCAGGATAATCTGTCGGCTTCCCCGTTCCGTGAGTACCAGCTTTGCATCGTAATAGTTTTCCAGTTGGCGAAGCTGCTTACTGAGAGTAGGCTGCGCAATATGGATTTTTTCCGAAGCGGAAGTAACGTTGCCTGATTCCACAATGGATATAAAATTTCGCAGTACGGCCAGGTCCATAATTTTCCTCCTGTTGCCTGATTTATTATTATTATTATAATTATGCGGAATATTTTTGTCAATATTTTATAACTTTTGCGGTAAGTAATTACTTATATTCATAATTTAAATGAAAATGTGCTATTTTTATTATAACTGAATCTGTGCTATAGTATAAGTGTCAAAAGAAAGATGCTTCCGGAAGCGTTTCAGAATGACATGACCAGATGATAAAGAAACGACGGCTTTGATGCCAACGTATGGGTTCGCGGTTTTTCGCGAAAAGTAAAAAAAATGATAACAGGAGGGATTCTTATGAAGACTTATGGCAAATATTTAAAACCGGATTTTTCGTTCATGGGTACGCATTTCAAACGTAATTTCAGCCGCTGTCTCTTTGTGGATACCATTTTGGACAGCAAACATGTTAACGAAATGCTGCATAAACAGGGCTGGAAACTTACCAAAGAACAGGTTAAATATTTAGCTGCTTTCTAAAACAACCACAGGAAAAAGAAAAACACTGAACACTACTGTTCAGCGTTTTTCTTTTTGAAAACAATGAAATAAACCGTTTTATAAAATCAAAGCCGTCAGGCTGTTACTTTGGCCGGTGTTTTTGCCCCCAGCCGCAAAAGGCTTCCAGAAACGACGTCATGGATTCGCCCAGAGGAGAAAGACTGTATTCCACTTTGGGAGGAATCTGGTTAAATTCTTTGCGGACAATCAGGTCATCGGCTTCCAGTTCTTTCAGTGTGGCGGATAATGTGCGGAAGGTAGCGGCCTCCAGTTTGCGCTTCAATTCGTTATAGCGGGTCGGACCGTTGATGAAAAGGCAATAAAAATATGTACCGGTCTGGTAATCGTATGCTTCATCGTATCCGTAATCCTGATTCCTATGTTCTGGCCTTTCTTCCCCGGCTGATATGCGGACGCTCAATAAGAAGAACGGTTTGACTCAGGTATTCAATTCAGTTTTATAATCAAGCAGCAATCCAAAAAGGGCTGTGGCAGAAAACGATCCGGATCGTACCTGTGCAGTCCTTTTACATTTATATGCTTCGGTTAATGCGGCAGGCGGGTCATTTTCATTGCAGTATACCGAAAAACAAATTGCAAATTATAAGTTAATATGGTATATTAACTATAACTTGAATTTAATAATAACGGTTACTATTAAAGGAGAATTAGCGATGGGAAAACATGGCGGCTATAAGCTCAGTTCCGAAGTCAAGAATCCGACGCCTGCGTTATTAAGGGCTTCTGAAATCGGCGTTCGCGTTTATAACAATGAAGCAATGCAGGATTTGCCGGATAAGGACGCTGTACTGGTAATGTCCTTTGGCACGACGATGAAGGAGACCCGGGAAAAGACGATTGACGCGACGGTACAGGCCATCCAGGCTGCGCTGCCCGATGTAAAGGTCGTGGTCGCGTATACTTCGCATATCATTATTGACCGTATTAAGGCAAAAGAGGGGCTGGTTATCCCTACGCCGGAAGAGGCGATGGAACAGCTGAAGGCAGAGGGCTATACCCGCATTGCCCTGGCTTCCCTGGATATCATTCCCGGTATGGAATATGATTATAAAAATGGCATATTTGAAATATACCGTACCCAGTTCAAGAAAATGACCATGGGGCTTCCGCTTCTGTACTGGCAGGGGCAGGAAGACCAGCGCGACGACGTGATGGAAGTGGTGGAAGCGTTTTCTGCGCAATTCCCTGCATTGGGCAGCGAAGACGCGTTGCTGGTCATGACCCACGGCACGCCGCATCCTTCCAATGCATACTATGCGGTGATCCAGGACAGGCTGAACAGGCTGGGGAAAGGCTGTATCATGGTTTACAGCGTGGAAGGCTTGCCGGTGCTGGAGGATGTGATTCCGGAACTGAAAAAGGCCGGGATCAAACATGTTACCCTGATGCCGATGATGATGGTGGCCGGCGACCATGCTAATAACGATATGGCCGGCGACGAGGATGATTCCCACAAAGTGATCCTGCAGAACGAAGGCTTTACGGTAACGCCGTATATCCACGGGCTGGGTGAGAATGCAGCGGTGCGGAACATCTTTGTAGAGCGTGCGTTGGAAAGCTGGGATGCGCTGCAGAATGTTCCGGAAGGCCGTACCGGAGGCATGCCGCACTGAATGACTGCGTTACAGCTGTTTCTGCTGCTTTAAATTACTGCAAATCATAGTAAAATAGTTGACTTTGTGTAACATACGACACAATTTATTGTAAAAAAGGATTGTTCTGACAAAAATTGCAACTTTTTGTTTGACAATCCTTTTTTTCTCTGCTATTTTTATTCTCAAGTTAAATAAAGTGATTTGGCTGTGAAGAGAAGAGTACGCAGAGGGAAATGCCACAGAGAGCTTTCACATCGGTGCAAGAAAGCGCAGGGAACTTTGCCGAAGATGGCCTCGGAGCCGGTTGGTCGAAGTCATTGAGACCGCCCGGGCGCACCCGTTACAGTGCTGGGGTATTCAAGGAAAGGTTCCCGCGTGCCCGAGAAGCTGGTTTGATCATAATTGCTGCTCGCGGTATGGGGAAACAAGACCCGCGTACCCGAGGAGGCCGAGCGTGTGAGCGTCCGGTGAATATGGGTGGTAACACGATGCTTTCGTCCCATTGGGGCGGGAGCATTTTTTATTTGCCGCCCTGTTCCGGGCTCGCAAAAAATGTGCGTAAGCCTGAAACAGCCAAAAAAGTATGTCATGCAAAACTACAGGGAGGAATAATTGAAATGCCGGTAAAAATCACAAATGAATTGTCCGCAGTAGAAAATCTGCAGAAGGAAGGCATCATCGCTATAACGGAAAAACGGGCTGTAACCCAGGATATACGCCCGCTGAAGATTTTGGTTCTGAACCTGATGCCTCTGAAGAAACCGACGGAGCTGCAGCTGCTCCGCCTGCTGGGCAACAGCCCGCTGCAGATTGAGGTGGATTTTGCGCGAACGGTGTCAAGAGAAACCACGCACACGGATAATACCTATCTGGACAAGGCGTATCTGGAATTCGCCGATATCAAAGGCAAGTATTATGACGGCTTTATCATTACGGGCGCGCCGGTGGAATGTAATGAATTTGAAGATGTGGATTACTGGCAGGAACTGACGGATTATATCGAGTGGGCCCAGGATCATGCATTTTCCGTTCTGTATTACTGCTGGGGAGCGCAGGCGGGCCTGTATTACCACTACGGCGTGCAGAAGCACACACTGCCCCGCAAGCTGTTCGGCATTTATCCTTACGGGCTGACGGTGAAGCATCATCCCCTGCTCCGCGGCTTCGACGACCGTTACTTTATCCCCC
>JAFTZZ010000182.1 GCA_017460905.1 Acidaminococcaceae bacterium
CGGCTGCAGCGGCAGCCAAAGTGCAGCGGATAGCTGTCCAGGATTTCTATCTTCATATCCCTGCCCAGCATCTCAATGATCCGCTCCGGGGTAAAGCCCATATCAATTAAACTGGAAATATACGGCGTGTTCCGCACATTTTTATCCAGCTGTTCCAGCGTTTCCTCGCTGCAGTTGGGCAGCGCCTGGATGAACCAGCCGCCAGCCGCCTGGACGTCGCCTTTTTCATCCACCAGTACGCCCAGCCCTACAGAAGACGGTGTCTGTTCCGAAGTAAACAGGTATCTCGTCAGGTCGTCCGCGATTTCTCCGTCCACCAGCTCTGCCGTGCCGGTAAAGGGTTTTGCATTGGCCGTATAGCGGGTCACGGAAATCGTACCGCTGCCTACCGCGCCGCCCACATCCAGATGACCGTTCTTCGGCGGCAGGTAGACGTCCGGATTGCCTACATACCCCCGGGCCGTTCCCCCCTGGGCTTCCCCGGTGATTCCCTCAATCGGGCCATCGCCGGAGATTTTTATACCTACCCCTTCGTCATTTTTCATAGTCGCCGCCAGCAGCAGCGCACCGGTAACTGTGCGGCCCAGCGCTGCCGTCGCCAGATGGGACGTCTGGTGGCGCAGGGAAAGCTTGCGCACCAGCCGCGTGGTCCGCGCTACGTAAATGCGCGCGTCACCCACTGTTGCGCGGGTCAGGATGTCCGCTTCGCTTGTAAAGCTCCCTTTTGTCATTTTCTCTTTGCTTTTATCGGTTACGTTATTCTTAATCTCGTCCATACTATTCATGTTCCTAACTGCTTATAATTTCTTAAACAGGTTGGCCATTTCGATAGCGCTCATTGCCGCGTCATAGCCTTTATTCCCGGCTTTGGTGCCGGCGCGTTCCACCGCCTGCTGGATATTTTCCGTCGTCAGGATACCAAACGCAACCGGAATACCGGTTTTCAGTGAAGCCTGCGCCACGCCCTTTGCCGCTTCCGCGCAGACGTAATCAAAATGCGGCGTCGATCCGCGGATCACAGCGCCCAGGGCAATGACGGCGTCAAACTTTCCGCTTTCTGCCAGCTTTTGCGCCGCCAGCGGAATCTCATAAGCGCCCGGCACCCAGACCAGCGTCACTTCATCCGTATTACCGCCGGTACGGCGGATTGCGTCTTCCGCGCCGCCCAGCAGTTTGCTGGTAATGAATTCGTTAAAACGGGAAACAACGATTGCCATCTTCAACCCTTTTGCGGATAACATGCCTTCAACAATCTTCATATTTTTTCCTCCTGACTTTTTTTATGTTTATAATAAATTCTTCATTTATTTCTTATGTTCGCAATGACAGCCCAGGTGCAAATCGGATAACTCGTGCCCCATCTTGTTCTCCTTGGTTTCCAGGTAGAACTCATTATACTCATTGGGCGTAATTTCAATTGGCACCCTGCCGGTAACTGTTATCCCGTAGCCGGAAAGACCGGCCCGTTTCGCCGGATTATTGGTGATCAGCCGCACCGTCGACAGCCCCAGATCCGACAAAATCTGCGCTCCCATGCCATAATCCCGCAGGTCCGGCGCAAAGCCAAGGCGTACGTTTGCTTCCACGGTGTCCAGCCCCTGGTCCTGCAGCGCATAGGCCCGGATCTTATTCGCCAGTCCGATACCCCGTCCTTCCTGCCGCATGTAGACCACTACGCCGCAGCCTTCCTTTTCGATCATGCGCAGGGCGGAGGCCAGCTGGTCGCCGCAGTCGCAGCGCAGGCTGCCGAATGCGTCCCCGGTCAGGCATTCCGAATGGACGCGTACCAGCACATCCTGTCTGCCTTCTACATCGCCTTTGACCAACGCAATGTGGCAAAGGTCGTCCAGATCGTTCTCATACGCAATGATCTTGAAGGTACCGTATTTGGAAGGCAGCTTCGCTTCCGCCACCCGGTGCACCATCTTTTCGTGCTGCTTCCGGTACGCTACCAGCGCTGCCACCGTAATGAACACCAGGTCGTGTTTCCGGGCAAATTCAATCAGCTGCGGCGTACGCATCATGTATCCGTCTTCGTCCATAATTTCGCAGCAGATGCCCACCGGTGTCAGTCCCGCCAGCCTGCACAGGTCCGTCGTGGTTTCCGTATGCCCTGTACGCACCAGCACACCGCCCTTACGGCTCCGCAGCGGGAACACATGGCCGGGACGCCGGAAATCCATGGCCTGGGCGCCGGGCTCCGTAACCTTTTTCATGGTGTATGCGCGTTCATAAGCAGAAATACCCGTAGTCGTATCCACGTGGTCAACGGAAACGGAAAACGCCGTCTCATGGTTATCCGTATTGTGGGCCACCATGGCGCCGAACTGCAGCTTATCCATGATTTCCCCGTCAGCGGGCATACAGATCAGGCCCCGGGCTTCCTTTGCCATGAAGTTGATAGCTTCCCCGGTGCAGAATTCCGCTGCCATGATCAGATCGCCTTCATTCTCCCGGTCCTCGTCATCTGTTACCAGGACCATTTTGCCTGCTTTTATCGCGGCAATTGCTTCTTCCACCGTATTAAACGTAAACTCCGCCATATCCATTCTCCCATTCTATTTATGGTAAGAAATGACCGATTGATTTTCAGCAAAATCAGTTGATTTGTTGCTGCCAAAATAAATCTGTCAGTCCCTGCTAAAATCCGTGCTCCCGTAAAAACTCCTCTGTCATTTCCGGTTCGGAATCTGTTCCTTTTTCCGCAAACGCAGTACGCCGGGAATCGAAAAGCATTTCACCGACCTTCCCCAGTCCCAGCATCTTCTCCACATACCGGGCCAGGATATCCGTTTCCAGATTGACAGCGTCCCCCGCTGCCTTATATCCCAGCGTGGTCATCTTCGCCGTATGGGGAATCAGGGAAACGCCAAACCCTTCCCCGTCCGCTTCCGTTACCGTCAGGCTGATGCCGTCAACGGCAACGGACCCTTTTGCCACGATGTACCGCAGCAGCTCCGCCGGCGCAGCAATACGGTAGACCAGCGCATTGCCTTCCGGTACGATCTGCTGGATTGTACCAGTGCCTTCCACATGCCCTTGTACAATATGCCCGTCCATCCCGTCAGTCGGGCGCAGCGCCTTTTCCAGATTCACCTTATCGCCCGGCTGCAGCAGGTGCAGCGTCGTGCGGCGTACCGTCTCCGGCATTACATCCGCCGTAAACCGGTTCCCCTGCAGATGCACAACCGTCAGACAGACGCCGTTTACGGCAATGCTGTCCCCAATCTTTACACCCTGCAGGATCTTCGGCACGCGAACAGTCAGACGGCAGCTTGTGCTGCTTTCCGCCAGCCTTTCTACTGTGCCAAGTTCTGCGATCAGCCCTGTAAACATAAGTGGTTCTCCATTCCAAACGAAACCCTGCCGGTAATCAGCCAGTCTTTGCCTAACGTTATCAGTTCCGGCTCATTAACAGACGCACATCTGGCCAAAACCGGAATGCCCTGCCCGCCAATCGCAGGCAGCGCCGTTTTTCCGCCGACCAGCTTGGGCGCGATGAACGCATATACCCGGTCAGCAAATCCCGCATCCAGAAAAGACCCCAACACCGCACTGCCGCCTTCCACCAGTACCGATGTCAGTCCGCGGGCGTATAACGCGTCAATCAGGCTTTTTATATCAATTTTCCCGTCCGCACCGGGCAGGGAAACAATTTCTACATTTTTGTGTTGCTGCAGCTTCCTGCATTTTTCCGCATCAGCATGCACGCCGGTTACCAGCAGCGTTTTCGTATCGCCCTGCAGCACCTTCGCCGCTAACGGGATACGCGCCTGCGTGTCCAGGATAATGCGCACAGGATTCTTTCCTGCCACGAGCCGGGTCGTCAGTTCCGGATCGTCGTCCAGCACCGTCCCGATCCCTGCCAGGATCCCGTCATGGGTTTTGCGCAGATAATGGCTGTAAACATGCGCTTCCTTACCGGTCACAAAATGCGAATCCCTTGCCGATGTGGCCAGCTTTCCGTCCAGCGTTTCCGCAAATTTCAGGCTGATAAAAGGACGCTTCTGCGTAACCCACAGCAGAAAGTGTTCGTTCAGCCGCCGCGCTTCCTGTTCGCAGACGCCGCTGATCACTTCCACGCCTGCCTCCCGCAGACGCCGGAACCCGTTTCCCGCCACTTTGGGATTGGGATCCTCCATGGCGGCCACGACCCGTTTGATACCGGCCTGTATCAGCGCTTCACAGCAGGGACCGGTCCGGCCCCAGTGGGAACAGGGCTCCAGGCTTACATAAGCAGTATGCCCTGCTGCCTGTTTTTCTTTCATATCGGCCAGCGCATTGACTTCCGCATGGGGCGTTCCGGCTTTACGGTGCCAGCCTTCGCCCACAATACGTCCCGCTTCATCCAGAATCACGCAGCCCACCATGGGATTCGGGCTGGTGTCGCCCTCTGCGCGCCTGGCAAGGGCCAGCGCCCTGCGCATATAAAATTCATGATCCGGCACAGTTCCGCCTCCAAAACAAAAAGACCAAAGGAAACGTCAAGAGGCATTTCCCATGGTCAGAAAGATCCTTCCACAACCGTCTTTTCTCATCCAGACTGTACTGTCGGTCCCGGAATTTCACCGGATCGTGCGTCGGCGCAAAACGCGCTGTCGGCTCGCGGACTCCAGATTATACCGATCAATGATGGCCGCGCCGCCGTAATTAACGACAGGCACATAAATATATTGTATCAGCACTCCTGTTACCGCCGGTTGGGAATTGCCGCCCTGCTCCCGCAAGGCCGCTCACCCTGCCCCAAAGACTGTTTACGTTATATAGTTTAATACGAATTGCCACGCCTGTCAATCGCGCAGGCTTTTAATCGCCGCTTTCACATTTTTGGCGCCGTAGACATAAGACCCTGCAACCAGCACATTGGCGCCGGCATTGACCGCCAGTTTCGCAGTCTCCGCATTGATGCCGCCGTCTACCTGGATATCCGTCTTCAGTCCTGCCAGGTCCAGCATCCGCCGCAGACGGCTGATCTTCGGCAAAACAGTGGAAATGAACTGCTGTCCGCCAAAGCCGGGATTTACCGTCATCAGCAGGATCATGTCCGCGTCCGGCAGGATTTCTTCTATCAGAGACAGGGAACTGGCCGGATTCAGCGCCACCCCCGCCTTGATTCCTTTGGCATGTATCGCCTGTACACAGCGGTGCAGATGCTTGGTCGCCTCTGCATGCACTACGATCTGATCCGCACCGGCAGCCGCAAAGTCATCAATATAGGTTTCCGGGTGCTCCACCATCAGATGACAGTCAAAAAACAGCTTCGTAACGTTTCTGATCTTTTTCACAACCGGCGCGCCAAAGGTCAGGTTCGGTACAAAATTGCCGTCCATCACATCAATATGGACCCAGTCAGCGCCAGCTTTTTCAATTTTTTTGATCTCATCGCCCAGACAGGAAAAATCCGCAGATAAAATCGACGGTGCCACTTTGATCATTTTCGATTCCTCTCTTTGTTCTCTTTCAGTTCTTCATATATCGCCAGGTAAGAAGCATAGCGGGAAGACGCAATTATGCCTTTTGCCACCGCCTCTTTGACCCCGCAGACCGGTTCATGGATATGGCTGCAGGGGGAAAACTTACAGACCGGCTCATATTGCCGGAATTCCGGGAAACAGCCTGCCAGTTCCTCCGGCATCATATTTTCCATCAGCACGTTGCCAAAGCCGGGCGTATCCGCCAGATAGCCCCCGTTAAAGGGAACCAGTTCTGTATACCGGGTAGTATGCCTGCCGCGGCTGATCTTGCTGCTGATGGCCCCTGTTGTCCGGAGCACGCCCGGCTGGATCGCATTCAGCGCAGAGGATTTACCGACGCCGCTGGGCCCGCCAAAGGCTGTAACTTTCCCGGCCAGACGTTCCTTCAGCAATGCAACCCCCCTGCCGGTCTTTGCAGAGATAACATGGGTTTCATACCCCAGGTTTCTGTAAACGGAAGCAATCCGTTCCGCCTGCTCCGGTTCCGTCAGGTCCGCTTTGGTCAGCACGATTAAAACCGGAATACCGGCCTTTTCCGCCAGCACCAGCAGCTTATCCATGATCAGATGGCTGAAATCCGGCTGTACCAGCGCCTGGGCAATCACCAGCAGGTCCAGATTGGCAACGGCAGGCCGCAGCAGACAGTTCCTGCGGGGCAGCACCGAGGTAATCATGCCATCCCCTGCATTTTGCTGTCCAGTCTCTAACAGCACCCTGTCACCGGTATATAGCAAAAACCGTTTTTGCTTCATATGGCCTTTTACCTTGCAGGTTATCAGCATACCGTTACAATCCACATAATAATACCCGCTGTAAGACCGTACAACCAAGCCTTCTGTTACCAACTCTTCTCCTCGATCAGCCTGTGATCCACATAGAAGCCGACGCGCTGCACATCGATGCCGACTTTTGTACGCAGCCGGACGCCGCCGCTGTATGCTCCGGAAACCTCAACTTTTTGTGCAGACCCGTTATTTGAAACGATCTGTACTGTATGGGTTCCGGTTCCCGGCACAACAAACTCAACATATCTGGAGCCTGTTGACGGGCTCACGGACACGCTGCCGTTACTTTTTCCGCTGCCCGTACTGATGTTATCCGGCGTAGAGGGGAACGTCATCTTCTTCTTTGCGTTGGAAACCTGCAGCGTCACAGTTCCGCCTTCCATAACCGTCGCGCCATTATCCGGGTCTGTTCCAAGAACTGTATCCTTATCCCTGTCACTGTCAATTTCTTTTACTTCAGCTTTCAATTGCAAACCTTCCAGTTTTTTCCTGGCTTCTGCCAGCGTCAGGCCCTTCAAGTCAGGAACTGCGATATTCTTCTCTTCTTTTTTGTTGATAATAAGAGTCACGCCGCCATTTTCCGAAAGCTTGCTGTTTTCTTCCGGGGACTGGCTCAGGATAACATCCTCCGGTTTTGTGGAATCCCATTTCTGTTCAATTTTTTCAATACGCAACCCTCTTTCTGCCAGCAGCTTTTCTGCCTGTTCCAGCTTCAGGCCTGCAATGCGGGGAACAGCGACCGTTTTTTCCGCACTGGCTACAGTCAATGTAACAGTTGCGCCCTCCTTGCGTTTAATACCGGCAACCGGATCCATCCGCAATACCATACCAGGCTTAGCGCTTGAATCAATCTTATCTTCCAATTCCACCTTAAACCCTTTTTCTTTCAGGATCTGCTGCGCTTCCGCCGCCGTTTTGCCATTTACATCCGGAACAGCAATTTCCGGTTTGGAACTGCCAAAGAAATAATATACGGCGCCTGCAGCCAGCAGTATCAGAAGCAACAGTATCTTCAGGATCGTACCCAATATCCCGGATTTTTTCTTTGGCTTGTCTTCTTTGCCAGAATTGCTTTGTTGGTCAGTAACATTCTGCGTTTCCTGTTCCTGTCCTGATACAGCTGTCTTATTTCCGTTGTCTGACTGAACCGCTGCAGCCGGGATAACAGGACTTTGACCTTTTTCAGTTTCCTTAACAGGATAAACGACAGGCTGTACATCCGGTTTTCCTTCCGGAATCACCTCTGCCTGCACATCAGGGGATATTACCTTCACTTCTGGTCCGGCCTTCACAGGCGAGACTTCCACTTCAATATTGTTAACATCCACAGATTCCCGCTCGTCCGCAAACAACGACTGCTGCTCCGGTTCGTTATTATCCGCTGCAGCTGCACCGGCTGCTGTTGCCAGGGCCGCCGCCCCGATTGCAGAACCAGCCGTAATGGCAGCAACCGTTTCTGCTTCTTTGGCTTCCGGTTCCGGCGTATCCTGCACTGGTGCCACAGCCTCGACTTTCTGGGTGCTTCCGGGTTCATCATAAGGCTCGTATTCATTTGTATCTTCATCGACCTCTTTTGTCAGGAAACTGGGCAGACGCATGATAAGGGTCTGGAACCCATCATCGACCGGTTCCGTTTTCTGTGCAGCAGCAACAGCCGCTTCGGAAACCGCCGTCTTCACCGCGCCTTTTGCCGCAATAGCCTGCAGCGGAATCGTAGCGTCCAAAAAAGTTTCATTATTCTTGCTGGGATAAATACGGTTTTTCACTTCCATCAGGTCGTTTCTCATATCTTCAGCGGAAGCATACCGATCCTGCTGGTTCTTTTCCAAGGCCTTATCAATGATCCTCTGTAAGGCGTCCGGAGCGTCCGGCCAGTATGTCTTTAAAGGCGGCGCTGTTTCTTCTACCTGCATACGGGCTACGGAAACCGCATTATTTCCATCAAAGGGAACTTTGCCCGTCAGCATTTCATAGAAAACGATACCCAGTGAATAAATATCAGACTGAGCAGTAACCGGAAGACCCTGAGCCTGTTCCGGCGAAAAATAATGGACAGAACCCACTACAGAAGCGGTAAACGCCATCGTCTCATTCGAAACGATCCTGGAAATGCCGAAATCCACAATCTTAGGCACCATGGATTCTGTCAGGACAATGTTCTGCGGTTTAATATCACAATGAATAATATTATGTTTATGGGCATGATCCAGCGCGGAAGCCAGCTGTGCCGTAAGCGCTACGGCCAGAGCCGGATCCATCCGCCCATTCTGCTCCTCAAAGGCCTTCAGGCTGACACCCTCGACATATTCCATAAGAATATAGCTTATATCCCCGGCATCACATACATCATAAATAGTTACAATCGACGGGTGGATCAGACGGGCAGCCGAACGGGCTTCCCTTTTAAACTGCTCCAGCTGCGCTTTGCTGTTTAAAAACTTTTTACGCAATACCTTGACGGCTATCTTCCGGTCCAGCAGAACATCCCTGGCCAGATAAACTTCGGCCATACCGCCGAATCCGACGGATTTTAAAATCTCATAGCGTCCGTTTAAAATTTCACCGACCATCGTGTTCCACTTCCTTCCAATCCAATTTCAAAATAATAAACGAAATATTGTCCCTTCCGCCCTTTTCCAGTGCCGCGCTGAGCAATGCGTCGGCAGCCGCTTCAGTATCACTGAGCATCAGGCGTTCCTCAATTTCCTTATCATGCAGCATATCCGTCAGGCCGTCGCTGCAAAGCAGTATGATATCGTCTGAATATACATCGATTACAAAAACGTCGCCGTTGACATCTTCATCGACGCCGATTCCCCGCGTCAGCATATTTTTCTGGGGGTGATCAAAGGCTTCCTCCCGGGTCAGTTCCCCATGCTCAACCATCTCTGCCACCAGGGAATGATCCCGCGTAATCTGCTGCAGTTTATTCTGGCGCAGAAGATACACACGGCTGTCGCCAACATTAAATACGTAACCCTTTCCGCTTCCTGTAAAATAGATACCGGAAAGTGTGGTTCCCATGCCTTCAAAAGAAGAACCTGGCCGCGCCTTTTCATACACCTCGTTATTGATATCCCGCATTACCTGATACAGCTTGGATACCAGCGCAAATCCTGTTTTGCCGAATAAATCCGCTTTTTCAGCCTTTAATTTATCCAGTGCCAGCCTGCTGGCAATTTCGCCGGCATTGTAACCGCCCATGCCGTCCGCAATCGCAAACAGATACGGACGTTCCAGCAACAGGCTGTCCTCATTGTTTTTCCGGACTCTTCCAATATGTGTCCGGGCCGCTACTGACATGTCAATCCCTCCTGTCAGTGAACCTTTTCTTTATCCCTGGCAAACGCTGCCCGCAGCTGTCCGCAGGCCGCATTGATATCTTTTCCCATTTCTTTTCGTACCGTTGCGTGAATACGATGCCGCTGCAAAATAGATAAAAAACGTTCTATCCGTTTTTTATCAGGCCGGTAAAACCCCTTTTCAGGTATCGGGTTCACCGGAATCAGATTTACGCCGGCTTCCTTATACCGCAAATATTCCGCCAGCAATTCCGCATCCGCATCGCTGTCATTCATGTCC